>JBIJCY010000091.1:0-9991 GCA_044344385.1 Rhodocyclaceae bacterium
GGTCAGGTCACCGTAACTGGTAACGCCGAGCACCTCCATACCCTCTTTCTCGATCGCCTCGGTGAGCGCCCGAATCCCCAGCCCGCTGGCGTTCTCGGAACGGAAGTCTTCGTCGATGATAATGATGGGGAAATGGAAACGCATGGTTGCTCCTGAGGCGCTGAAGTAACCGCTTTCAACGCAGAGGGCGCAGAGCCGCAGAGAACGCAGAGAAAATCATATATTCATCTCTGCGTTCTCTGCGCCTCTGCGTTCTCTGCGTCAGAAGAGGTGGAATTTAAATTTTCGGCAGGGTAACGCCGACCTGCCCCTGGTACTTGCCACCGCGGTCTTTATAGGAAGTTTCGCAAATTTCGTCGGATTCAAAAAACAGCACCTGCGCGATACCCTCGTTGGCGTAAATCTTGGCCGGCAGCGGTGTGGTGTTCGAGAATTCCAGCGTCACGTAACCTTCCCATTCTGGCTCGAAAGGCGTCACGTTGACGATGATGCCGCAACGCGCATAGGTGCTCTTGCCGAGGCAGACGGTGAGTACGCTGCGCGGGATGCGAAAGTACTCGACGGTACGCGCCAGAGCAAACGAGTTCGGCGGGATGATGCAAAAATCGTTGGTCACTTCGACGAAGGAATTCGGATCGAAGTTCTTCGGATCGACAATGGTCGAATTGATGTTGGTGAACAGCTTGAACTCGTTTGAACAGCGAATATCGTAGCCATAGCTCGACGTGCCGTAGGAAACGATTTTCCGACCGTCAATCTCGCGAACCTGATTCGGCTCGAAGGGATCGATCATGCCGTGCTGCTCCGCCATGCGGCGGATCCACTTGTCAGATTTGATGGACATTGCTGGTCACCCGGAAGCCGTTAAATAAAGGTCGCTATTTTACGGCGTCAGGGCGTTTGTGGGGAATTGCTTTACGCCCGCCAGCGTCACATAAAAATCAAAAACCTTACCGCAGAGACGCAGAGGCGCAGAGGAAACGCAGAGAAAAACAAAATACGGGCACGAATCTGACTTTCTCTGCGTCATCTCTGCGTCCTCTGCGCCTCTGCGTTGGGGGTCGATGTTTTAATGCGGTTGCCTTAATATGCCGACAATTCCGACGCTGGCGCTCAGGTATTCTGCACCACGATGTTCGGAAACTTGCTCGTCATGTCCTTGGCGCGTTCGGCCACTTTCACGGCAATACGGCGGGCGATCGTCCGGTAGATCTCTGCCGCACGCGAATCCGGCGCGCCGACCACCGTCGGCTTGCCGGCATCGGCCAGTTCGCGAATCGACATTTCAAGCGGCAGGGCGCCGAGCAGCTCGGTATCGTAGTCCTTGCACATCTGCTCGCCACCGCCGTGGCCGAAGATATGCTCTTCGTTACCGCATTTCGAGCAGATATGGATGCTCATGTTTTCGATCAGACCGAGGATCGGGATACCGACCTTCTCGAACATCTTCAGACCCTTGCGGGCATCGATCAGCGCAATGTCCTGCGGTGTCGTGACGATCACCGCGCCGGTCACCGGCACCTTCTGCGCCAGTGTCAGTTGCGTATCACCCGTACCCGGCGGCATGTCGACGATCAGATAATCAAGATCACGCCAGGCTGTCTGGTTAAGTAACTGCTCCAGCGCCTGCGTCACCATCGGCCCGCGCCAGACCATCGGCGAATCGACATCAATCATGAAACCAATCGACATTGCCTGCAGGCCGTAAGCCTCAAGCGGCTCCATCGATTCGCCGTCCTTTGACTCCGGCTGCTGCCCCGTCAGGCCAAGCATCTGCGGCTGCGACGGGCCATAAATGTCGGCATCGAGCAGGCCGACCGTAGCGCCTTCCTGAGCCAATGCCAAAGCGAGGTTAACGGCCGTCGTACTCTTGCCGACGCCGCCTTTGCCTGAAGCGATGGCGATAATGTTCTTGACACCGGGCATCAGCTTCACGCCACGCTGTACGCTGTGCGAAACAATTTTCACGGTTACGTTGACGCTGACATTGCCAATCCCGGCAATCGTCTTGAGCTGGCTGATCACCGCGCGGCGAACGCCGTCGATCTGTGTTTTTGCCGGATAACCCAGTTCAATGTCGAGCGAAACATCACCGCCCTCGATCTTGATGCTCTTTTCCGAACGCCCCGAAAGGTAAGGCTTCTGCGTATTGGGGTCGATCAATTCCTTCAGTGCTGCCTGCACTGCCTCTACTGTTACCGACATTTAGTGCTCCTTGAGAGATACCCGAGTGATTTACTCCAGTTTAACTGAAAACCCGGCAGACCGCACTTTGCTAGAATGCAGCCTTCGCTGCAAGCGCAATAGCCAACTGCAACCAACCGTCGTTCACATAAGCTGCCCCATGACCCGCAAGATTCTCGTCACCTCTGCCCTGCCTTACGCCAACGGCGCAATCCACCTCGGTCATCTGGTCGAATACATCCAGACCGACATATGGGTGCGCTTCCAGAAAATGCGCGGCCATGAATGCTGGTACGTTTGTGCCGACGACACGCACGGCACGCCGATCATGCTGCGCGCCGAGAAGGACGGCATCACGCCCGAAGCGCTGATCGACCGCGTGCATGGCGAGCACTCGCGTGACTTCGCCGGTTTCCACGTCGCCTTCGACAACTTCTACACGACACACTCGCCGGAAACCCGCGACTGCGCGAACGAAATCTACGCCCGCCTGCAAGCCGCCGGCCTGATCGAAAAGCGCACGATCGAGCAGTATTACGACCCGCTCAAGCAGATGTTCCTGCCCGACCGCTTCATCAAGGGCGAGTGCCCGAAGTGCCACGCCAAAGATCAGTACGGCGACAACTGCGAGAGTTGCGGCGCGGCTTACACACCGAATGATCTGATCGAGCCGTACTCGGCCGTCTCCGGCGCCAAGCCGGAACTGCGTCAGTCCGAACACTACTTTTTCAAACTCTCCGACGCGCGCTGCCAGCAATTCCTGCGCCGCTGGACGCAGGGCGAAGGCCGACTGCAAACCGAAGCCGCCAACAAGCTACAGGAATGGCTGGGCGCCGACGGCGAAAATAATCTCACCGACTGGGACATTTCCCGCGACGCGCCCTACTTCGGTTTCGAGATACCCGACGCGCCGGGCAAATACTTCTACGTCTGGCTCGACGCGCCGATTGGCTACATGGGTTCGTTCAAGAATCTGTGCGCCAAAAAGGGCCTCGACTTTGACGAATACTGGAAGCCGGGATCGCAGACCGAGCTCTACCACTTCATTGGCAAGGACATCCTCTACTTCCACGCGCTGTTCTGGCCGGCCGAACTCGAACACGCTGGCTACCGCACACCGAGCAAGGTCTTCGCACACGGCTTCCTGACCGTCGACGGCGCCAAGATGTCGAAATCGCGCGGCACCTTCATCACCGCCGAGTCCTACCTGCAACAGGGGCTCAACCCGGAATGGCTGCGCTATTACTACGCCGCCAAACTCTCAAACACGATGGAAGACATCGACCTCAACCTCGACGATTTCATCGCACGAGTGAACTCCGATCTGGTCGGCAAGTTCGTCAACATCGCCAGCCGCTCGGCCGGCTTCATCGTCAAGCGCTTTGCCGGCCAACTCACCACCTGCGATGAAACGCTGCCCGCCTTTATCGCCATTCGCGAGCGCAGCGCCGGCATCGCCGAATTGTTCGAGGGCCGCGAATTCGGCAAAGCGATCCGTGAAATCATGGCACTCACCGATGGCGCCAACCAGTACGTCGACAGCGTCAAACCGTGGGAACTGGCCAAGCAGGAAGGCCGTGAAGCCGACCTGCACGCCGCGTGCACCAACGCGCTCAACCTCTTCCGCCAGCTCGCCATCCTGCTCAAGCCGGTACTACCGGCGCTGACCGCCCGCGTAGAATCTTTCCTCAACGTCTCGCCCTTCGTATGGGGCGACTCCGCCACCACGCTGGCCGCCGGCCACTCGATCAATACTTACGAGCACCTGATGACCCGCATCGACAAGAAACAGATGGATGCGCTGGTTGAAGCCAACCGCGACTCGCTGGCACCGACCCCGACACCAGCCCCGCAAAAACACGCCGAGAAACAAGAAAAGGCTGCTGCGGCAGCGGTCGCACAGGCCGCTGTTCCGGCCGAAGCTGGCGCGCATATCGGCATCGACGACTTCATGAAGATCGACCTGCGCATCGCACGCATTGCCGAAGCCTCACACGTCGAGGGTGCCGACAAGCTGGTGCGCCTCGTCCTCGATATCGGCCCGCTCGGCACGCGGCAGGTTTTCGCCGGCATCAAAGCCGCGTATGATCCAGCGCAACTGGTTGGCCGGCTGACGATGATGGTTGCCAACCTCGCGCCGCGAAAAATGAAGTTTGGCATGAGCGAAGGCATGGTACTCGCTGCCTCAGACCCGGAAAGCCGGACTCCCGGCATTTTCCTGCTCTCCCCCGACGCCGGCGCCCAGCCCGGTATGCGCGTCAAATAACCGGACTGCCATCATGAGCAAAAAAATGCGCCCGCAACTCACGTGGAAGATCATGTTCTACGCCCTGTTCGACGTACTCGGCATGGTTATACTCGCCACCGGCGGCGCTTGGTTCAAAACCGGCGCACCACTATTCATTCCGAATTTTCCGACCAATACCTTAGAAGCCATTATTGCCGTCGTCATCGGTGCAGCAATCATGGTCTGGGCGGCGGCGCAAGTCCTGCGTGAGATGCTCAAACGCCCGATTGACAGCAAAGACGAACTCTGAAATAACACCCCTATTCATGCCGGATTGCCTCCTGCCCGGCGCATGACTAGAATGCCTTACTGAAAGGAAAGCAGTGCCGAATTGGCTGATGATCGACTGGGTGCTATTGGCGATTGCCGCCTGGCTCGCTGTCGGCATCCTCGGCATTGCGGCATTACGCCGGTTTGAACTGGTTGCCCGTTTTCTCTTCCCGCTTGGCGGCCTGATCGGTCTGGCACTGGCCTTCGCTGCACTCTCCGCGCTGACCGGCACACCGGAAGTTGCCATTCTGCCGATCGGCCTGCCACAACTTCCCTTCCATCTAAGACTCGACAGCCTGTCGGCTTTTTTCCTGGTGATCATCGGCTCTGTCGGCGCCGGCATTTCAATTTTCGCCGCGGGCTATTTCCGCAAAGGCGCCGGCACGCCGCCCGGCCTGCTGTGCTGCGAATACCACCTGTTTCTCGCCAGCATGGCGATGGTCGTTCTGGCGGACGACGCCTACGCCTTCATGGTGGCCTGGGAAACCATGGCGCTTTCGTCATTCTTTCTGGTCACCGCAAACCACAAGGTGCCGGAAATTCGCGACGCCGGCTTTCTGTACCTGCTGATCGCCCACATCGGCGCGATCGCCATCCTGCTCTGTTTCGGCGTCCTGCAAGCCAATTCCGGCGACTACACCTTTGACAACATGCGCGCTCAGTCGCTTTCCCCGTTCTGGGCATCGGCGGCCTTTCTCCTTGCGCTTTTCGGTTTTGGCGCCAAGGCAGGCATGCTGCCGCTCCACGTCTGGCTGCCGGAGGCGCACCCCGCTGCGCCCTCACCGGTCTCTGCCTTGATGAGCGGCGTCATGCTGAAAACAGCCATCTACGGCCTGCTGCGTGTCTGCTTTGATCTGTTGCATCTGCAACTGTGGTGGTGGGGCGTCACCTTGCTGGCACTGGGGTTGGCTACCGCGCTCTTTGGCGTCGTCTTCGCCACCGTGCAGACCGACATGAAACGCCTGCTCGCCTACTCATCCATCGAAAATATCGGACTGTTGCTGGCCGCCATCGGCCTCGGGCTGCTGTTCAGGTCCTATGGCATGCATACGCTGGCAGCACTGGCGCTGACCGCCTGCCTTTACCATGTTGCCAGCCACGCATTTTTCAAGAGCTTGCTGTTTCTTGGCACCGGCTCGGTTCTGCATGCCACCAGCGAACGCAACCTCGGACACCTCGGCGGCTTGCTGCGCTACATGCCCTGGGTCGGCTGGCTGATGCTGGTCGGCGTTTTTGCCAGCTCAGGCCTGCCGCCGTTCTCGGGTTTTGTTTCTGAATGGCTCCTATTACAGAGTTTCCTGTTTACCCCCGGCCTGCCCGACCCCTTCCTGAACATGTTTATCCCGATCGTTGCCGCACTCATCGCACTGGTTGCAGCACTCGCCGGCTATGCCATGGTCAAGTTTTTTGGCATCATTTTCCTCGGCCAGCCACGCGAGGAAAAACTGCGCGAAGCACACGACGCCGGCCCCTGGGAAAAAGCCGGCATGCTCTGGCTGGCCGCTTGGTGCATTGCCTTGGGGCTGCTGCCCAATCTGATGATCCAGATGATTGATCCGGTCACCCGCATGCTGGCCGGCGAAGGCCTGGCCAAACAGGCATCGGCCAATGGCTGGTGGCTGTTGGCGCCAACTTCAATCGAACGGGCAAGTTATGGCCCAATATTTTTCCTGCTCGGTGTCATTGTCGCGAGCACGCTGGCTTTCATTCTGGTGCGCCTCTTCTACCACGGGCAAGTGCGCCGCGCCGCACCATGGGATTGCGGTCACCCATGGCAAACGCCGCGCATGCAGGATACAGCCGAAGGCTTTGGGCAGCCGATCCGGCAAATTTTCGAGCCCTTCCTGCGGCTTGAAAGACAACTCCCGTCGCCCGCCGACAAACAACCTTTCTACAAGGTGATCCTTGGTGATCACTTCTGGCACTGGCTCTATCTGCCAATCGCCAGAGGCATCGAATTCCTCGCCCGGCAGGTCGGCCGGCTGCAACAGGGGCGGATTTCCATCTATCTGCTCTACAGCTTCATGACGCTGCTCTTCATGCTGTTTCTGGTGCAACGATGAGCATATCCGGCCTGCTCTCACAATTTCTGGCCATCATGGCCGCCTTGCTGCTGGCGCCGCTGCTCTCCGGCTGGGTTAACCAATGGCGCGCCTGGTTGCAGAACCGCTCCGGGCCGGGCTTGTTCCAGCCCTATCGAATGCTCAACAAGTTGTTCTACAAGGAATCCGTCGTCGCAGAAAGCGCCTCTTCGCTGTTTCGCATGGCGCCCTATGTTGTGTTTGGCTGCATTCTTCTGTCCTGCGCCATTATCCCGACGCTATCGACGGATCTGCCGCTCTCGCCGGCGGCCGATGCGATTGCGCTGGTCGGTCTGTTTGCCATGGCCCGCGTATTCATTGCCCTGGCAGCAATGGACATCGGCACCGCCTTTGGCTCGCTCGGCGCCCGGCGTGAAATGCTCATCGGCTTTCTGGCCGAACCGGCATTGCTTAGCGTTCTGTTCACCGCGTCGCTGATCAGTCAGTCGACCTCGCTGACGCAAATCGTCGAAAGCCTTGCACACCGTGACTTTGTTCTCTACCCGAGTCTTGCCTTTGCGGGAATCGCCTTTACCTTCGTTTCCTTTGCCGAGAACGCCCGTGTGCCGGTCGACAACCCGGCCACCCATCTCGAACTGACGATGATCCATGAGGCACTGATCCTCGAATATTCAGGACGGCATCTGGCGCTGATCGAATGGGCCGTGTCGCTCAAACTGTTTGCCTACTCGTGCATTGGTATCGCGCTCTTTTTCCCCTGGGGGATTGCCGAGGCGCAAGACCCGACCGCACTGATTCTGGCGATTCCGGCGCTGGTCCTCAAACTGGCGATTGGCGGCTTTCTGCTCGCGCTGATCGAAACCATGTGCGCCAAGATGCGTATTTTCCGCGTACCGGAATTTCTCGCCACTGCCTTCCTGCTGGCGGTAATCGGCATGCTCACTCATTTCCTGCTCGGCGCCTGAACGATGAACGCCTTCATTGGACAGTTGATCAACCTGTTTGCTGCGGCGATTCTGATGCTGGCGTTTGCCATGCTGTCGCAGCGCCGCATTCTCACGCTGATCCACCTATTCACCCTGCAGGGCCTGACCGTCGTCGCCTCAACCGTTGCCGTCGCCTACATCACGGGCCAGCACCACCTCTATTACTCGGCGGCACTGACGCTGGTATTGAAAGCATTCCTCATCCCTTTCCTGCTGCACCGGCTGATCAAGAAACTGGATGTGCGCTGGGACGTCGAAACGCTGATCAACATCCCCAGCATCATGCTGATCGGCATTGTTCTCGTGGTGTTTGCCTTCAATCTGGCGCTGCCCATCGCCCAGCTCTCCAGCTCGATTGCACGCGGCACGCTGGGCATTGCGCTCGCCTGCTTCCTGCTCTCCTTCATGATGATGATCACGCGGTCCAAAGCCGTGCCGCAGGTGATCGGCTTCCTGTCGATGGAAAACGCCCTGTTCTTTGCCGCGACCTCCGCGACCTACGGCATGCCGATGATCGTTGAACTGGGCATCGCGCTCGACGTGCTGGTCGGCGTCCTGATTCTTGGCATTTTCATGTTCCAGATTCGCGAGCAGTTTGACAGCCTCGACATCAGCCACCTCGAAAAGCTGAAGGAAGACTGAACGCATGGATCCGCTTCTTTTCGTTTTCGCATTTCCCCTGGCTGGCGCCTTCATCCTCGCGCTGATTGGTCATCGCGACTACGCCCGTGATGTAAACGTCGGCTTCAGTCTGGCCACTTTCATTGCCGCCGCCGCATTGACTGTCCGCATCGTTTCGGACGGCCCGGTATTTGCCCTCGACAAACAATTTTTCATTGATCCGCTGAATGTATTTCTGGTAACCCTGACCGCGTTCGTCGGCTTGAGTACATCGATTTTTTCACGGCCCTACATGCGGGTCGAGCAGGATCACGGCAAGATGACGCCGCTGCGCATGCGGATCTACTTCAGCATGTATCAGCTATTTTCGTTCACCATGCTCGTTGCTCTGATGACCAACAATATGGGCATCCTCTGGGTGGCAATGGAAGCGGCAACGCTGACCACTGTACTGCTGGTTTCCATCTACCGCACACCGGCCAGCCTTGAGGCCGCATGGAAATATTTCATCCTGTGTGGTGTGGGCATCGCGCAGGCGCTATTCGGCACCATCCTGCTCTACATGGCCGCAGACCGGGCACTTGGCGATGGCGTCGATGCCCTGTTGTGGACCAATCTTGAGGCCGTCAAAACACAGCTGAATCCGACCATCATGTCGCTGGCCTTCATCTTCCTGCTGCTCGGCTATGGCACCAAAGTTGGGCTGGTTCCCGTGCACAACTGGCTGCCCGACGCGCACGCCGAAGGCCCGACACCGATTTCTGCCGTGCTCTCCGGGCTGTTGCTCAACGTCGCGCTGTATGCCGTCATTCGTTGCAAGGTACTCACCGATGGCGCGCTGCATAGTCATTTTGCCGGCGACCTGATGATCGGTTTCGGACTGCTTTCAGTTGTTGCCGCAGCCTTCTTTCTGTCGCGCCAAAAAGACGTCAAGCGCATGTTTGCCTACTCGTCGATCGAACACATGGGCTTGATGACGTTTGCTTTCGGCATGGGCGGCCCCGTCGCCAACTTCGCCGGACTGCTGCACATGACCGTGCACTCGCTGGTCAAGTCGGCGATCTTCTTCGCCGTCGGCCACGCGGCGCAACAAGCGGGCACCCAGATCATGGAAGACATCAAGGGCCTGATCAAGGTCACGCCGACGGTGGGATGGGGCCTGATGCTCGGCTCACTGGCCATACTCGGCATGCCGCCTTTTGGCGTTTTTGCCAGCGAATTTCTCATTCTCACCACCGCCATGCGTGAGCTTCCCTGGGCCACGCCATTCCTGCTCATTGCGCTGGGCGTCGCCTTCGCTGCGATCTTCAGCCGGGTACAGGAAATGGTTTTCGGCCAGACAACGATGAAACCGCTGGCGCATCCACCCGCCTTGTTGCCGGTATTCGTGCATCTCGCGCTGGGGTTGATGCTGGGCCTCTACATCCCGCCTTATCTGGACGCCTGGTATCGCCAGGCGGCCCAGTTGATCGGAGGATGACGCAATGCTGATACCTGGCATGGACCTCAAGCTGCAAAGCTTGCCCACCCCGCTGCCAATCAGTCGCGGCGATCTCAATGCGGAAGATTGGTCGGCGGCAGCGCTGGCCGTCGCAGAGAAC
>JBIJCY010000092.1:0-9860 GCA_044344385.1 Rhodocyclaceae bacterium
GACTTCCGGTGAGTAGACGACGTGTGCAATGGCGGCGTTGCGCGCCAGTGTTGATGCGGGGGCGCTTGCAGG
This sequence comes from Rhodocyclaceae bacterium, assembly GCA_044344385.1. Classification (GTDB taxonomy): domain Bacteria; phylum Pseudomonadota; class Gammaproteobacteria; order Burkholderiales; family Rhodocyclaceae; genus CAJBIL01. Next base: position 73 of record JBIJCY010000092.1, read on the forward strand.
CGGCGCGCCACGCAGAATGAAACCGGCGATGCCGCCGATGGTCAACCAGCCGAGCATGGCGGCGATACCCCAGATCCGGTTGCGTGGCGGCCGTGCAGCGCGTAGCAAGCGTTCCGGGATATGGTCCTCAAGCGCGTTGTCGAAGGTGGCGTGCAGCGCTTCCTTGTGCCGCCGCCAGGCATTGATGCGCTCCGCATCGTCGGCGTGGCTGGCGAGCCACAATTCGACTTCGCCGCGCCGGGCAAGCTCAAGGCGGCCATCGACATAGGCGTGGAAATCACCCTCGGGTGGGCGTTGTAGCGCGGCGTTCATTTGACCACCTGCAAGGTGACAGGCGCTGCGCTGCCGTCGAGCAACTGACGCAGGCGATCACGTGCGCGGGAAAGTCTGGACATCACGGTGCCGACCGGCACGTCGAGGATACGTGCGGTTTCTTCGTAGGAGAGTTCTTCCAGCGTCACGAGCAGGAGCACTTCACGCTGCTCGACGGGTAGATGATTGAGCGCGCTGTTCAAGTCGCGAACCTCCAGGCGGTCGCTTTGCTCGCCGCGCGTTGCCGGTTCAACAGTCATGTCGTCAAGCAAGCTTTCAGGCGGACGGCTGGCGCGCGCCTTGAGCTGATTGATGAAAATGTTATGCATGATGCTGAGCAGCCACGATTCAAGGCGGCCGGACCTTCGCCACAGGGAGAATTTCCCCAGCGCACGCTCAAGCGTGTCCTGCACCAGATCGTCGGCGAGGAAACGTTCCCCGGTCAGCGCGCGCGCGTAGCGGCGTAACCGGGGAATGTGAGCGGAAAAATCTTCCATGCAGCGATAGGATGCCCGCAAATTCTTATTGAGCGACGTGCCATACGCCATTGAAACCATCGCCGGTTTTGTCACCGGCCTTCTGGTCTTTGGCCCAGAAGTAAACTGGCTTGGTCTTGTACGCCCACTGTTTGCCGCCGTCGTCACGGGTGATGATGCTCCAGTCGCCGGCCGCCTTGTCGCCGTCCTTGGCCATCAATGGCGGCCAATTGCCGGCACAAGGGCCGTTACAGGCGCTCTTGCCGCCCGCGTCCTTGTCGAAGGTATAGAGCGTCATGCCGTTGCTGCCGACCAGCATGCCGCCTTCCATTTTGGCGGGGGCGGTTTGTGCCGAGGCGATGCCGGCGAACAGGCTGCTGATGAGTGCTGCAGCAAGAAAGGATGTGCGAAGGTTTTTCATGGTTTGTCTCCTGAGAGGTTGGCTTGCACTCAGGTAGACAGTGCTCGGGGGGCTTTTATTCCATGCGCCGGGGTTTTTCGACGAAAAAAAACCGTTTGCGGCCTCGCAGGCGGCAAACGGCTGGTGTGCGGGCGTGTGGGCGGTTCTTAGCCGGCGATGTAGCTTTCCAGTTGGCGAATAAGGAATTCCTGTTCGCAGATTGTTTCCTTGACCAGGTCGCCAATCGAGATGATACCGACGACTTTTTGCTGGTCATCCATGACGGGCAGGTGACGGAAGTGTTTTTCCGACATCAGCGCCATGCACTCGTCAATGGTCCGGTCGAGGGTGACGTAAAGCACCTTGTCGCTCATGATCTCGCTGACCTTGGTGTCTTTCGAAGCCTTGCCGTGCAGAATAATCTTGCGGGCGTAGTCACGTTCCGAAAAAATGCCGACCAGTTTTTCGCCATCGAGGACGAGCACCGCGCCGATGTTATGCGTAGCCATCAATTGCAAGGCGCTGAGCACGGTGTCGTTCGGCGCTGCAGTGGCGAGCGCTTTGTTTTTGCCGGAGAGGAGTTGCCGCAATGTTTTCATGAAGCGTCCTTTTGTTGTCGGGAGAGCAGTGCTCATACTAGAGCGTCATACCTTCCTTGCCAAGGGGTAAGGCGATGTTGGCAAAAACAAAAACGGGTGGCACCGGGCCACCCATTTTTTGACGATGGCTGGATTGTCTTACGGACGAAGGCTGGCCGAGTACTCTGCGACGGCTTTGATTTGTTGGTCGGAGAGTTTGGCGGCGATCGTGCGCATCACTTTTTCTGCATCGTTGGCGCGCTCGTCAAGACGGAAGCTTTTCAGCTGGGTCTCGGTGTATTCGGCGTACTGACCGGCAAGGCGCGGGTACTGGGCAGGCAGGCCGGCACCGGCAACGCCATGGCAACCGGCGCAGGCGGGAACGCCTTTGTCAAAGTCACCCATGCGCCAGATTTTCTGTCCTTCGGCGAACAGTTTTTCGTCTTTGGCGGTCGCCGGCTTCAGCTTCTGCTGTGAAAAATAAACGGCCAGGCTATTGATGTCTTCGTCGCTGACCATGGCAGCCATGGCGCCCATGACCGGACTGTTACGCAGAGGTGGTTTGTCGCCAACGACCTTGAAGTTGGCGATCTGCTTGGCCATGTATTCAGGGATCTGTCCGGCAAGATTCGGGTTGGCTGGTAGCGGGCTGTTGCCATCCGCGCCGTGACAGGCGACGCAAACAGTTTCAGCAATCGTCTTGGCTTTTTTCAGGTCGACTTTGTGTTTCGCTTCTTCTGAAGCAAATGTGGCGAAACTGGCGGCCAAGAGAACCGCAAGTGCAGTGGTACGAATCATGTCCAACTCCTATGTACGAATCTGAGGCCAGAGAATCGAATCAACAAACCTGATATTCTATAACACTTTGGCGCTTTGACGCGTGAGCCTCGCGCGTGCCATCACTCTCACCGGTTTGCCCATGCCCCTCTTTCAGAAGGCGGTTTTTCATACAACCGTCGCCCAGTTACGTGACCTGCCAATAGATTCGCGCTACGAAGTCGCTTTCGCCGGACGGTCAAATGCCGGAAAATCGTCGGCTATCAACACGTTGGCCAATCACACCCGCCTGGCTTTTGTCTCCAAAACGCCGGGCCGTACGCAACATCTCAATTATTTTGGTCTGGAAGAGGGTAAGTACCTCGTTGATTTGCCAGGCTACGGTTTTGCCAAGGCGCCCGAGGAGATCCGCTCGCAGTGGGAAGGCCTCCTTGCGCCGTATCTGCGTTATCGAGAGCCACTGGTTGGCCTGGTGCTGATCATGGACAGCAGGCATCCGTTGACCGAACTTGATCTGCAGATGCTGGCTTGGTTCGCGCAGACCGGCAAGCCGATTCACATCCTGCTTTCCAAGGCAGACAAGCTGACGCGGCAGGAGCAGGCGCTCGCTTTTCGTGAGGTGCAGGCTGCGTTGGCGAAGATCAGTGAAAATTGCACCTTGCAGATGTTTTCGAGCTTGAAAAAGACGGGCGTCACCGAGGCGGAAAAAGTTCTCGGTGGCTGGATGAATATGGAAGTCAAAGACGAATTGGCGCCGCCGGTCCGCTTGAGAACAGAAAAAGTGGCACGGCCGAAGAACCGCAGTGCGATTGGTTGGAGCGCCAGAACCACACAGCCTGCGGCAAATAAAAAGCCCCCGGCTAAGGGATAGCCAGGGGCAAAATGCCTTAATTGGAATAAGGCGCCCGCTCAGGGAGGTGAAGCGGGAGACGGCGTGTACCATCTGTCTTTAAGATAGAGCAATCCGCTGGAAGTTCCAGCCGGAAAAGAGATTTTTAAATAATTTTGTTGATGTGATGCCGGAAAAACTTATGTATAGCAAAAATTCAGCCGGAAATTTTCCCGGCACACGCATGCGCCGCATGCGTCGAGATGACTTTTCGCGCCGTCTGATGCGTGAGTCGGTGCTTACTTCGAATGATTTCATCTACCCGGTTTTTGTGCTCGAAGGCGCCAATCGTGTCGAGGCGGTTTCCTCAATGCCTGGCGTCGAGCGACAAAGCCTGGATCGGCTCCTGAAGACGGCTGAGCGGGCGCTCACTCTCGGTATTCCCGCGCTCGCCTTGTTTCCTGTGGTTGATGCGGCTTTCAAGACGCTGGGGGCTGAGGAGGCGTACAACCCGGACGGTCTGGTGCCGCGCGTCGTGGCCGCACTGAAAAAAGAGTTTCCCGAACTTGGCGTGATTACGGATATCGCGCTCGACCCCTACACCAGCCACGGGCAGGATGGTCTGATCGACGCCAACGATCCGCGCGGCTATGTGCTCAATGATGAGACGCTTGAAGTGCTGGCCAAGCAGGCACTGGTTCACGCACAGGCCGGTGCCGATGTGGTTGCCCCGTCCGACATGATGGACGGGCGGGTGGCGCGCATTCGCGCCGAGCTCGATGGCGCCAATCAGATCTACACGCGCATTCTTGCCTACTCGGCCAAATACGCGTCGGCCTTTTATGGCCCGTTCCGCGATGCCGTCGGCTCGGCGGGAAACCTCGGCAAGGGCAACAAATACACCTACCAGATGGACCCGGCCAATACCGACGAGGCGCTGCGCGAAGTGGCGCTGGATATTGCCGAGGGTGCCGACATGGTGATGGTCAAGCCCGGCATGCCCTATCTGGATATCGTGCGGCGCGTCAAAGACGAATTCAAGGTGCCGACCTATGTTTATCAGGTGAGCGGTGAGTACGCCATGCTCAAGGCTGCTGCACAGAACGGCTGGCTGAATGAGGAGGCCTGCGTGCTGGAAAGTTTGCTTGCTTTCAAGCGGGCGGGGGCGGACGGTATTCTCACTTACTTTGCGCTGGATGCGGCGGCCTGGCTCAAGGCTTGAGTTTCAGGAGCGCCAGTTGCGTTCGTTGCAGCAGGTGACTGCTGCGGCTCTCAACGAGACGATAAAAAAGTGCGCCGGCGGCGATGCTGCTCGCCCAGGCGATGAACATGCCGATCAGGTTGAGCAGTGGGCTGCTTGACGCGAAGTGCGCGAACAGCGCATTGATCACCAGGCAGACTGGGAAGTGCACGAGAAAAACCGAGTAGGAAATCTGCCCCAGCCAGGCGATTGCAGGTGACTTTGGCCAACGCCCCAGAATCCCCGTGTAACGCGCCAACCCCAGCGCCATGGCAACAACCAGCGCAACGGCGATGCGCGAGCGGTAATCGACAATTAGTGCCGCGATCACCATCGCTGCGATGAGCAGCAGCCAGGCCGGCGCCTGCTTTTGGTTCGACGCCCAGTAAGCCAGCACGCCCAGCGCGTACGAGCCGAAAAAATAGATCGCCCAGTTATCCCACACAGCATCCCGATTGAAGAAAAACAGTGAGCTGAGCGCCAGTGCGCTGACCAGCAACGGGCCAAGGGCGGTTGCGCTGCTGAAGCCTGCGCTGATGCGTTGCGCCAGCCAGAATGTGCCGAGCAGGAGCGCAAATAACTGGAAGTCGATGGCGATATACCAGACCCCCGCCGATAGACCATCGTAGCCAAGGATGCTTTGCAGCAGCAGCACGTGCGCGATGAATTGCGCCAGCGTCGGCGCGTCGGGTGTCGAACTGTGCGTCATCAAGGTGCGTGCGATGGCGGCGCAGAAAATGCTCAGCAGCAAGGCGGCCAGATAGGGGATGACCAGTTTGAAATAACGTTTCTTGAGCAGCGAGAGCGGGTTTGCCGCCAACAGTTGGCCGGCGGGCGCGAGGCTCAGCACCGCAAGAAAACCGCCGGCGACGAGGAAGACCTGCACGGCAATCCGCGCATGCTGGCTCAGCCAGAAGATCGTCGCCGGGGCGATGTCCTGTACGAAGTCCGACATCGGTCCGTAAAAAGCCAGGTGGTGCAGGACGATCAGTTGTGAGGCAAGCGCCTTGAACGCGTCGATCAATGGAAGTCTGGAGCCGGCTGTGCGCATCCTCAGGGCTTCAGGAACTGCTGCCGGAACTCATCGGCCGGCATTGGCTTGCCGCGCAGGTACCCCTGCATTTCGTCACAACCCTCGCGTGCCAGAAAATCGCTCTGTTCCTGCGTCTCGACGCCTTCGGCGATGATCGTCAGTTGCAGGCTGTGGCCGAGCGCGATGACGGCGCGTGCGATGGCGCAGTCTTCGGCGTCATCCGGCAAGCCGCGTACAAAACTTTGGTCAACCTTCAGCTTGTCGAGTGGCAGGCGTTTCAGGTAGGCCAGCGATGAGTAGCCGGTGCCGAAGTCGTCAATCGCCAGACTGATGCCCATCGCGCGCAGATCGTTCAATACCTGGATGCTGCTCTCGGCGTGCAGCATCACCGCGCTTTCGGTAATCTCCAGTTCCAGAAGTGCCGGCGGCAGACGGGTTGACTCAAGCGCTTTGCGCACAGTTTCCTGAATCCGCCCACGGCGGAATTCGACACCGGAGACGTTGATTGAGAGTACGCCAGGGTTAAGCCCGGATTTGACCCACCCGGCCCAGTGCTGGCAGGCGGTCTGTTGCACCCACTCGCCGACGGCGAGAATCAGTCCGGATTCTTCGGCCAGCGGAATGAATTTTCCGGGCAGGATCAGCCCATCTATCGGATGTTGCCAGCGCAGCAGCGCTTCGGCACCGATCAGCTGGCCGGTTTTCAGCGAGAACTGCGGTTGCAGGTAGAGTTGCAGCTCGTCACGCTCAACGGCGCGGCGCAGATCGGTTTCCATCTGAAAACGATCGAGCGAGGAATGATTCAGTTCCTGAGTGAACAGCTCATAGGTGTTGCGTCCGCGTTCTTTTGCCCGGTACATGGCGATGTCGGCATTCTTGATCAGCGCCGCCGAGTCATTGCCATCCTGCGGGAACAGGCTGATGCCGATGCTGACTCCGATGAAAAACTCCTGCTCCAGCGATACAGGCGTGTCGCGCAGGTTGTTGAGAATTTTCTCGGCAATCGTCGAGGCCACAGCAGAATCCTCAAAGCCTTCGACAAGGATCAGAAACTCGTCACCGCCGAGGCGGGCGACCGTGTCCGATTCTCGTATGAGTTTGCTGAAGCGCGCCGAGACTTCGCAGAGCACGCGGTCACCAACATGGTGACCCAGACTGTCGTTGATCGTTTTGAAGCGATCGAGATCGACGAACAGTACCGCCAGTCCTGTTTCTTCCCGGCGCGCGCGCTGTATTGCCACGTGCAATCTGTCTTCAAGCAATAGCCGGTTGGGCAGGCCGGTCAACGCGTCGTGGTGCGCCAGATGGCTGATCTGGTCGTAGGCGGTTTTGATCGCGGTGATGTCGGAGAAAACGCCAACGTAATGCGTAAGCTTGCCGGCGGTGTCCTTGACCGCGCTGATGGTCAGCCACTCCGGAAATATTCGACCATCTTTGCATTTATTCCAGACTTCGCCTTGCCAGCGGCCGGTGAATTCAATCGTTGTCCACATCTCGCGATAGAACTCTTCGCTGTGACGGCCGGATTGAAGCATGCTTGGCTTGCGGCCAACGGCCTCTTCTTCGCTGTAGCCGGTGATTTCAGTGAATGCGCGGTTCACGGCAATGATTGTTCCGTCAGGCGCCGTGATGGTAAAGCCCTCGGCGCTGCTGTCGAAAACCGTGGCGGCCTGCTGCAGGCGCTCTTCCATGCGCTTGCGTTCGGTGATGTCGAGCATGAAGCCGACCAGCCCACCGACCGAGCCGTCGGCCTCGGTGAAGGTCGCCTTGTGGAACAGCACGTCACGCATTTCACCCGATGCGTAGCGTACCGGGCTTTCGTAGATCTGTACGCCAGGCTGGTTGAATAGCGCCAGGTCGGCAGCCAGATATTTGTCCGCCAGTTCGGGTGGGGCGATGTCGTGCGGTGCCATGCCGAGCAGCTTATCGGCGGCGATGCCGATGAAGTTGGCGAAGGCGCTGTTGCAGCCCAGATAGCGGGCATTTGCGTCCTTGTAGAAAATCGGGCCGGGAATTGTTTCGATCAGTTGTTGCTGGAAATGCAGTTGCTGCGAGAGTTCGGATGTGCGTTCGGCAACGCGCTGTTCCAGTTCAAGGTTGCTTTTGCGCAAGGCCTCTTCGGCACGATAACGACGCGTGACATCCTGGTGCGTCCAGATCCAGATTTGCTCGCCGTTCCGTTCGACCACCCGGCCTCTTGCGTTGACACAAATTTGTTGTCCGTCGGCGCGGCGGTAGCGGATTTCTCCGGAAAAGAAATCGCCGGATTTTGTTGCGCTGTAAACGCGGCGGCCCGTTTCTTCCCATTCCTGTTCGCTGTCGAAAAGAAGGCGGGATGACTTGCCAAGCAGCCCGCCCGGTGGAAAGCCGAAGATTTCTTCAAGGCGACGGTTGCAGCGCAGAAAAACGCGGTCGTGCATGTACGAGATGCCGATCATCGCGTTGTCAAAGATCAGCGAATATTCTTGATTGCTCTCCAGCAACGCAATTTCTGCTGCGCGGCGGGCGGTGATGTCTTCGTACAGCCAGACGTAGCCCGCCTCAGGGTGGCCTTCTTCGAGATAGCGGCCAATGGCGTGGCAACAAATTGGTGTGCCGTCGCCCCGGCAGTAGTCGATGTCGCCCTCAAAGCTGCCGCTTAGTGCAAGTGCCGAGTACACCCGCTCGACAGTTGCGCTCCAGGTGGTTTCGTCGGGAAAAAGAATGCGGTTGGATTTGCCGGTCAACGAATTTTTCGGATGGCCGAAAATCTCCTCGAAGCGCGGGTTGCAGCGCAGGATCACGCCATTGCGGATGAACATGATGCCGATCTGGGCACGCTCGAAAATCAGTGTTTGCTCGCGCAGCAGGGCATCCATGGTGGTGAGTACCCGCCGCTTTTCGGTAATGTCCTCGTAGAGCCAGACATAGCCTTCACCGGGGTTTGCCGGGTCAAGCATGCTGCCTGTGACCCGACACCAGAAGGGTGTGCCGTCACGGCGGATGTAGCGTTCCTCCCCGTTGAACACGCCGTGTCGTGTTATCGCACCGTAGGCCCGGTCGCCGATGTCCTTCCAGGATTCTTCGCTTTCGTAGTAGATCCGTGTCGACTGGCCGATCAGCTCGTTTGTCGCGTAGCCAAGCAGTTCTTCAAAGCGCGGGTTGCAGCGCAGGATGATCCGGTTGCGTGAGAAGAGAATACCAATCTGGGCGCCTGCAAAAATCAGCTGCTGTTCGCGCAGCAGTCGTGCGTTGCTCTCGCGTGTGCTGACCGCCTGCGAAATATCACGGACGATCCAGATCGTTCCGGCGCGCGGGTTGGCCGGATTAATGGCGCGGGCAATGACGTGTGCATTGAAGGTGCTGCCGCCGCGTCGCGCCAGGAAAGTCTCGGTGTCTACGGTTTCTCCAGCGTTCAGTACGGGGCGGATCTTCTGGCGGAATACCTTGTAGACTTCGGGGCTTGCGTAGAAAACCATGCCGGGTTTGCCAACGAGCGTGCCGGCCGGCCAATCAAACAGCGCTTCGGCATACGGGTTGCAACGATAGACGTGACGATCCCGCGTGAATACGACGGCGACCCCTGCGTTGTCGAGGATCGCCTTGTATTCGAGAAGTTGCTGCTCGAGGGCGCCAGGGTCTGTCATGGTCAATGGGGTTGGTCTGGTGCTATGCAGCGACGGCGCCGGGTGTGTTCCGGCTTAAGCATGCTGCATAAAGCATCGGCCATTGCTGCGCCCAGTTGGCCAGCGGTTCGCGCGTGAAGCCGCTCTTCGCGTACTGCTGCCAGCGACCGATGGCGTAACAGAGCAGCAGGTTGGCGAGGCCGGCAAAATCGGCGTCGACAGGCAGTTGTTCCTGCGTGGCGGCAACGCGCAGCGCCTGTTTTAGGGCCGCTTCAACGCGGTCGAGCAACTGGTTGATGCGCGCCTGCAGGCGTTCGTTTTCATTGACCAGCGCGTCGCCAAGCAGGACTTTGGTCATGCCGCGATTGCGCTGGGCAAAGCGCAGCAGCAGCGCCAGAATATGTTCAACCTGCTGCATGCCCTGCGCTTCTTCCGCGCTGATCTGGTTGATGACGCTGAACAGGCTGGTTTCGATGAATTCGATCAGGCCCTCGAACATCTGAGCCTTGCTGGCGAAGTGCCGGTAGAGGGCGGCCTC
>JBIJCY010000408.1:0-2696 GCA_044344385.1 Rhodocyclaceae bacterium
AGCCGGATCGGGCAACGACTCTCTCGGGGCGGAATTTCTTGCCGCACCAGGAGCCGATGATGATGTCCGGTGCGCGGCGGACGATCTCCAGCGGGTCGGCAATGATCCTGTCCTTGGCGGATTGTTTAACGGCATTCTCGCTGAAAATATCGTCGCCCCCGGCAATCGCGATCATTTCGGAAACCCAGCGAATGCCTGAGATTTGCGGCTCATCCCATTCCTCGAAATAGACTCGCGGCCGGCGCGACAGCTTCGCCGCTGCCACACGCGCTTCCTCGATAACGCGTTCCAGATCACCCACCAGCACCAAAGCCTTTTCCTCAGCGCCAACCAGACGGCCAACGGTCTCAATCATAGCGAGGACATCCTCGACACTACGCTGATTAAAAGCATGAACCGGCACGCCGGCTTTGATCAGATCACTTGCAATGTCGGCCTGCAGGTTGGAGAAGCTAAGCACCAGATCAGGCTGCACGGCCAGTATCTTCTCGATGTCGCCGCTAGTGAATGCGAAGACCTTGGGTTTTTCTTTTCGGGCACGCGGCGGGTGCACCGTGTAGCCCGTGATGCCGACGATGCGATCCTCCTCACCCAATGCGTAAAGCACCTCGACCGTTTCGGTGGTCAGGCAGACAATGCGTTGCGGCAGGCGCCTCATTTTGCCGGACGCCGGCTACGTGTCGTTTCAAGGTGCTGGCAGAGGCGCTCGGCGCCGTCGAGCAGACGTGGCGTGTGGCGTTGGATCAGTTCGGGCTGCACGAAAAAGAGGTTGTCGCGCGCCACGGCGGTGATCGATGTCCAGCGCTTCCAGTCGTCGAGCCATTCGGGGCGCGATTCGCCCATACCGCTGGCGATGATCGCTTCGGGGTTGGCGGCGATCACCGCTTCAACGGTGACGGTCGGCGCCATCGTCGGCAGTGCGGCAAAGACGTTCTCGCCACCGCACAAGCGTACGACGTCGGAGATGATCTGTTTGCCGCCGATGGTCATCAACGGCTGTTTCCAGATCTGGTAGAAAGTGCGCACCGTGGGGCGACCTGCGTAGCGCTTCTGCAACCCGGCATGGCGCTCGCGAAACTGTCCGGCGGCGACGTTGCCGACCGCACTGGTGCCGGCCAGCACGCCAAGGCGTTCAATCTCGCTGGCTACATCTTCGATCCGGTTAGGCTGCGAAATGTAGAGCGGGAAGCCGAGCACACGCAGTTTTTCAATATGCGCCGGCGCATTCCCGCTATAAAAAGAAACAATCAGGTCGGGCTTTAGCGCGACGACCGCTTCGAGATCAAAGTTCGAATAGCCACCGACACGCGGCAGCTTCTTCGCCGCTTCCGGAAAGTCGCTGTAGTCGACAGTGCCGACGATTCGCTCACCGGCGCCGGCAGCAAACAGCGTCTCGGTAACATGCGGTGCCAGGCTGACGATGCGCTTTGCCGGCTGTGCGAGGCGCACCGTCGCGCCGCTGTCATCGACCACAGAGACCTCGGCGTGAGCACAATTGGCGGCTAATGCAACGATAACAACAAAGCGTTTCAACATGAGGGTTTCCATTCATTGATGGCCGTAGCCAGCCGCTGCCATCCGGTGTCGTTGCCTGGCAGGCCGAAACGCAACAGTCCGGCCGTTTCGAAATGGCGAATCAGGATTGCGCGTCGGGCGAAGTGTTCTGACAGTGCGGAAACTTCCGGTGTGGCGACGGTAGAAAAAAGCGCGGTGCTGCTGACCTCACCAAGCGGCACAAGCAGCGCAGCCAGTCGTTGTCCGGCCGCCGCCAGATCGACTCGTGCCTGGGCTTGCCAGACCGTATCGTTCAGCGAATGACGCGCTACCACGCGGGCCGGGCCGGACAGCGGCCAGGGACCAAGCGCTTCGCGCAGACGATCGAGCTTTTCCGGCGCACCAAAAATGAAGCCGACACGCGCGCCAGCCAGCCCGAAAAACTTGCCGAGCGAACGCAGCACGATGAGATTGGGCGCTTCTTCGCTGCCTGCCAGTGACACAACGCCGTTATCCGGTTCGGTATCACCGAAGGCTTCGTCGACAATCAGCCAGCCGCCCCGCCGTTGCAGTTGTGCGGCGGCATCGAGCAGCGCACTGCGCGTTTGCGTTGCGGCAGTCGGATTGTTCGGATTGCACAGCAGGATATTCGGCGTCGCCGCAGCCAGCGCGCGTTGCAGCGAAGGCAGGCGGCGCAGCCGATGCCCGGTGCGCAACCACGCCTGCGGATGCTCTTCGTAAATCGGCGAGAGACAAGCGACGGCGGCAGGTGGAAAAAGCGCCGGCAGAATCTGGATGGCGGCCTGCGAGCCGGGCAGGGCAAGAAGGCGCGCATTACCGTAGTAAGCGGCAGCGGCCTCTTCAAGGCCGTCGTCGTCTTCCGGCAGTCGCTGCCAGCAGGCTGGATCGAGTGGCGGAACCGGATAGCCATTCGGGTTGATGCCGGTCGACAAATCGAGCCAGTCAGCTAGCGGGATTTCATACTGTAGCGCAGCGGTGCGCAGCCGGCCGCCGTGTTCAAGCACGGGCCAGCCCCCAGCAAAGGAACAAGCCAAGCCATAGCGCGAGGCTGCGCCGCACCAGTTGCAGCACACGCGCAATGTCGGCGCCGGAGGCTGGGCGGCCTTCGCCCAGCGTTGGCCGCGCTTCAACCTGGCCGTGATAGATCGCCGAGCCACCGAGCGCGAGACCAAGACTGCCTG
>JBIJCY010000409.1:0-2670 GCA_044344385.1 Rhodocyclaceae bacterium
CCTGCTGCTGTTGCAAAATCTGTTTTTTGGTCAAAACACCCGTGCCGCTCGCGCGCAGCTTGCCCAGCCGCTCAAGTGCCACGGGCAACTTGACCAGCGCCGTGTCGACCAGATACATCGAGTCAATCTCGGGATCATTGGTCAGTGTGTATTCATCGGCGACGACTGCTTGAAATATCAGCAGATCTTCAATCAAACGGCTGTGCGCAGCCAGGCTTTCGGTCGACGTCCAGCCCAGACCGTCCTTGCGGATATTTTCCCAGTCAGCCAATACTTTTTTCCAGGCTTCGTGCGCCAGCAGAACCGGCACAAATTTGGGCTCGACTGCCTTGATCGCGGCCACCACTTCGACCTCCTTGGCAGCGCGTTTTTCCTTCATCGCCTGATTGCCATTAAGCAAAGCAGCAGACATGCCGCGATGTTGCTGCAGGTGCTGTACTAGGCGCGCCATCGGCTTGACCGCTTCGATACCGGCCAGCTCATGCTGTGAAGTACGAATCACCTTGTCGAGACTGCTGTAAAGACCAAAGAGAAGCACCACAATCGCCGCCAGCGCCAGCGCGCCCATGATGGCAAATTTTTTGCCGTAACCCAGGCGATTCATCAAGGCGACAGCGGGGGCGAATAATGCCTGCATTGCTTGCTCTCCAATTAACCAAAAGTACCGATTTAAAAAATTTTTGCAGACCCTGCGGCCGCTTACACCAACCCACAAAAACCTCTTCAGGCAGCCGAGAGACTACCTTCCAGACGCCCATCGCGCAACGTTAATACGCGCCCGGCACGCCCGGCAAGCTCCAGATCATGCGTGACGATGACGAAACTCGTCTGGCGCGAACGGTTGAGCTCAAGCATTAACTCGAAGACCGCCTCGGCGGTTCGACCATCAAGGTTGCCCGTTGGCTCGTCGGCCAATACACAGGCCGGCTCGGTAACCAACGCCCGGGCCATGGCCGCGCGCTGGCGCTCACCACCCGACAGCTCCGAGGGCGTGTGCTGCAGACGGTGCGCCAGTCCGACATCGGCGAGCACGGCGGCCGCACGCGCCTCAGCCTCAATCCTTGGCATGCGGCGGATCAGTAGCGGCATCGCAACGTTTTCAAGCGCCGAAAACTCGGGCAGCAAATGATGGAACTGATAGACGAAACCGAGATGACGATTGCGCAGCACGCCACGCTCTGCATCGCTGACGCGGCCCGTTTCGCCAATCTCGCGGCCCATCAGCTGCACCTTGCCGCCACTCGCCGCATCCAACCCGCCGAGCAGATGCAACAAAGTGCTCTTGCCCGAACCCGAGGCACCGACAATCGCGATACGCTCGCCAGCCCGGATTTCCAGATCAACGCCGAGCAGCACCGGCACTTCAGTGTCACCCTGGCGATAGATCTTGCTCAGCCCCTGACATGCCAAAACGATATCACTCATAGCGCAACGCCTCCGCCGGATTGACGCGCGAGGCGCGCCAGCTCGGGTAAATCGTCGCCACCAGCGCCAGCACAAAGGCGACGCCAGTAATCGTCGTCACGTCGCGCCACTGCAATTCGGACGGCAGGTTGGAGATGTAATAAACCTCTTTGGCAAGAAACTGCGTGCCGAGCAAGCGTTCAATAAAAGGCACCACGACATCGACATTGAGCGCCAGCGTCACGCCGCCGGCAATGCCCATACCCAGACCAATGAAACCGATCAGCGCACCCTGCACCATGAAGATCGCCATGATGCTGCCCGGACTCGCACCGAGCGTGCGCAAAATGGCGATATCCGCCTGCTTGTCAGTCACCGCCATGACCAGCGTCGACACGATGTTGAACGCGGCGACGGCGACGATCAGCGAGAGGATGATGAACATCATGTTTTTCTCGATCTGTACGGCGCGGAAGAAGTTGGCGTGACTGCGTGTCCAGTCACTGATGAAGGCATCAGCATCAATGCGCCCAACCAGTTCGCGGGCAATGCGCGGCGCCTTGAACAGATCATCGAGCTTGAGGCGCACGCCGGAAACGCGGTCTTCCATGCGGTAGAGCCGTTGCGCGTCTTCCATGCGAATCAGCGCCAGCCCGTTGTCGTACTCGAACATGCCGACTTCAAAGATGCCGGTGACGGTAAAGCTTTTCAGGCGCGGCACGACGCCGGCCGGCGTCACCGAGCCCTGCGGCGCGATCAGCGTGACCTTGTCGCCGACAAAAACGCCGAGCGCACGCGCCAGCTCACTGCCGAGGATGATATTGAACGAATCTGGCGTCAGCAAATCCAGATTGCCGCTTTTCATGTGCGGTCGAAAATCGGCGACCTTGTCTTCCTGATCAGGCAGGATGCCGCGCACCAGCGCACCACGTACCGACTGACCATAGGAAAGCATGCCCTGCGCCTGAACGAAAGGCGCCGTCGCTGTAACACCCGACTGCTTCGCCGCCTGCCCGGCAATCTCCTCCCAACGCGCCATTTCACCATTGGCACCGCTGATCTGCACGTGCGAAACGACGGCCAGGATGCGGCTGCGCAACTCGGTCTGAAAGCCATTCATCACTGAAAGCACAACGATCAACGCGGCAACACCAAGCGCGATACCGCCCATCGAGATCATTGAAATGAAGGAAATAAAGTGATTGCGCCGTTTGGCGCGCGTATAGCGCAGGCCGATCAGCAGTTCGTAAGGCAGGGCCATCAGTG
>JBIJCY010000410.1:0-2662 GCA_044344385.1 Rhodocyclaceae bacterium
CGCTCAACTTCGTCAATCATGTTCTGACTGGCGAAACTTGGGCGCGGACGCGGCTGCAAGCCTTTGCAGGGCAAACCGCACAACTTTCGCTTGGCCCGCTGGATCTTCCAATCTGCATTACAAGCGCAGGTTTTTTCGAAAATGGCGACCAAGCCGCCACGCCGACGGTCACGATCCAGCTTCCTGCCGATGCGCCAATGCGCGCATTGACCGATCGCCCCTCGCTATTTGCGGCGGCACACATTTCAGGCTCCGCCGAATTTGCCGAGGCGCTGGGCTTTGTTTTCCGTAACCTGCGCTGGGACGTCGAAGATGATCTCTCGCAACTGGTCGGTGATATTGCCGCTCGCCGACTGTTGCAGGGCGGCAAACATTTCGCCCAATGGCATCTTCAACGTGTTCGCAATCTGGCATTGAATGTTGCCGAATACCTGACCGAAGAATCGGCTACGTTGGCACGTCGCGCAGACGTCGCTCACTTCTGTATTGCGGTTGACACGTTGAGCGACGATTACGCGCGTCTTGAAAAACGCGTTCAGAAACTTCAGCCACGTTGAGAGGGTGAGGCAGCAAGGCTGTGAAACAAAAAAAGGCAGCCATTTGGCTGCCTTTTTTTGCTGCTGCGTCCCACCGAAAATCAATGGCGATTACGCAGCTTCCGGATTGCCTGCAACTGAGCGACGGCTTGTGCCAACTCGGCCTCGGCCGATGCGTAGCTGACTTCGGACGAACGATTCTTCATCGCCTCTTCAGCACGACGCTTGGCTTCGGTTGCTTTCGCTTCGTCCAGATCATGTGCACGAATCGCCGTATCGGCGAGCACAGTGATCAGGGTCGGTTGCACTTCCAGCATGCCGCCCGAAACATAGACCAGCTCGTATTCTTCACGATCCGGTACCTTGAGACGAACCGTACCCGGCTTGATGCGGGTCAGCAGCGGCGTGTGGCGCGGGTAGATACCCAGCTCGCCGGCTTCACCTGGAAATACGGCAAAGTCGGTTTCACCGGAGAAAATCAACTCCTCGGCGCTAACAACGTCTACATGAACTCTGATTGACATGGTTTGTGTCCCCTGCTCGGTCGTGTCTCACGCGATTTAGCGCAGGACACGACGGTCGCATTGATTTGCTTAGAGGGTCTTGGCTTTTTCGAACGCTTCTTCGATACCACCGACCATGTAGAAGGCCTGCTCGGGGAGACTGTCGCACTCGCCGTCACAGATCATCTTGAAGCCCTTGATGGTTTCCTTGAGCGTTACGTACTTGCCTGGCGAACCCGTGAACACTTCAGCCACATGGAACGGCTGCGACAGGAAGCGCTGGATTTTACGCGCACGGTAAACCGCGAGCTTGTCTTCCGGCGACAGTTCGTCCATACCCAGAATCGCGATGATGTCGCGCAGTTCCTTGTAGCGCTGCAGCGTCATCTGCACGGCGCGGGCAACGTTGTAGTGCTCTTCGCCCACAACCTGCGGATCCAGCTGACGCGAGGTGGAATCGAGCGGATCGACGGCCGGGTAGATACCCAGCGAGGCGATATCACGCGACAGCACGACGGTCGAGTCCAGGTGCAGGAAGGTGGTGGCCGGCGACGGGTCGGTCAAGTCATCGGCAGGCACATACACGGCCTGAATCGAGGTGATCGAGCCAACCTTGGTCGAGGTGATACGCTCTTGCAGACGGCCCATTTCTTCGGCCAGCGTCGGCTGGTAACCCACGGCAGAAGGCATACGGCCGAGCAGTGCGGACACTTCGGTACCGGCCAGCGTGTAGCGGTAGATGTTATCGACGAAGAACAGAATGTCACGGCCGTCATCACGGAAACGCTCAGCCATGGTCAGACCGGTCAGCGCGACGCGCAGACGGTTGCCAGGCGGCTCGTTCATCTGACCGAAGACCATCGAGACCTTGTCAAGAACGTTGGAGTCCTTCATCTCGTGGTAGAAGTCGTTACCTTCACGCGTCCGCTCACCCACACCGGCAAACACGGAAAGACCCGAGTGTTGCTTGGCGATGTTGTTGATCAGCTCCATCATGTTCACCGTCTTGCCGACGCCGGCGCCGCCGAACAGGCCGACTTTACCGCCCTTGGCGAACGGACAGACGAGGTCGATCACCTTGATGCCGGTTTCGAGCAGGTCGACCGACGGCATGAGCTCGTCGAACTTCGGTGCTTTCTGGTGAATTTCGCGGCGCTCTTCGGTACCGATCGGACCGGCTTCGTCGATCGGGCGACCCAGCACGTCCATGATGCGGCCGAGTGTGGCTTCACCGACTGGCACAGAGATGCCCTTGCCGGTGTTGTTGACCTTCATGCCACGGCGCAGACCGTCGGAAGAACCCATGGCAATCGTACGCACAACGCCGTCGCCCAGCTGCTGCTGGACTTCGAACGTCAGGTTCGACTCACACATATCCGATTCTTCGGCCTTGTCGAGCAGAAGCGCGTCGTAGACCTTCGGCATCGCATCGCGCGGGAACTGGATGTCCACCACGGCGCCGATACACTGAACAATGTTTCCTTGACTCATCGTCGTATCCCCAATCAATAAACTATATGTCGCGCGTTCAAACGATCAGACAGCTGCTGCGCCGCTGACGATTTCCGAAAGCTCTTTGGTAATCGCTGCCTGGCGAGCCTTGTTGTAGACCAGCTTGAGTTC
>JBIJCY010000093.1:0-9756 GCA_044344385.1 Rhodocyclaceae bacterium
ATCGCCTTGCTCCGGTAATTCATAATGCGTTTGAACTCGCGAAAAAACGTCGGCACGCCGCGCACGGGATGACGCCATGACGGCGTGCCGTGGTTCTCCTGGCGCTTGATAAAAATGCCGCAGCGCCCTCCTTCGGGCAGCATCAACTCACAACGCGATACGCCACTCCAGCCCCCTCGACGTTGATTGGGCGGCTCAAACCACTCGGCTTCGAGTTTCCACAACGACTCAAAATCCGACAGATTGTTGTATGCCAGAATCGAACGCCAGCGCTCGTTAACGAAGTCCTGCATGGAGCGCGGCGCGGCGCCAAAAGCGTTTGTCATACGTAAAACCATGCTCGTGAAGAAGTGCGAAGGATAAAGGAAATTTGCGACGCTGTGGCCCCTGCTTCGCCGGTGTGCGAAGCAAAAAGACTATGCTTCCTGCCGGAACGGGAGATGATCCGCCGCTTCATCCCGATACGCCTCAACCGCCCCGCCCTGCTGTTCAAGGTGCCGGCCAATCAGCGCGCGCATCGTCGGATCGGCGATCCAATGGACTGAATGCACAACGGTCGGGGTGAAGCCACGCGCGATCTTGTGCTCGCCGCCGGCGCCCGGCTCGAAGCGCTGCAAGCCTTCTCGCAGGCAGTAAGCGATCCCCTGATAAAAACACAGCTCGAAATGCAGGCTGTGATAATTGCCGCTACAACCCCAGTAGCGGCCATAGAGCACCTCGTCACTACGAAAGCAAAGCGACAGCGCCACCGGCTGGCCCCCATCACGGGCAATGAAAACGACCATCCGCCGCCCCAACGCCGGTGCCAGGTCGGCAAAGCATGCTGCTGTGAACACCGCATGGTTATTGAACTTCTCGAAGGTAGAGGCGTAGAGCGCATGCAGTACGGGCCATTCAGCCGGATCGATCTCATCGCCGTGCCGCACCTCAATACTCAGACCGCTCTCCTGCACGCGCCGCCGCTCGGCCCGGACCTTGCGCCGCTTCTCGGCGGCAAAGCTCGCCAGATAGCCGTCGAAGTCGCCGCAGCCATTATTCAGCCAATGAAACTGAACATTGTGGCTGGTCAACAAGCCGGCGCCTTGCAACGCCTCCCGGTCATCTTCCGCCGGAAACGCCACGTGCCACGACGAGGCGCCGTAGTCGCCCGCCAAGGCCTTTGCCCCATCGATCAGCGCCGCACGAATCGCGGGCGCTGCCGGCCCCCCGGCCACCAGCAGACGAGGCCCGGCAGCGGGCGTATGCGGCAGGCCACTGAGCAGCTTCGGGTAATACACGCGTCCAAGCTGCTGGTAGGCCGACGCCCACGACCAGTCGTGAATAAAATCGCCATGTGAATTGAAGCGGACGTAGAGCGGCAGCACGCCGACGATGACACCCTGTGCATCGCTCGCTACCAGATGACGCGCCACCCAGCCCCACTCGCGCCCGGCCGCCCCGTGCCGCTCAAGGATCGCCAGAAAGTCGGCGTTGAGAAAGGGGTGGCACGGCGGACACAGACGATCCCACACCTCGCGCGGGATATCGGCGGCGGCGTGGTAAGGGGTGATGGTGATGACGGGCATCGAAGCGCACTTTCAATAGCAACACTGTCAGAACCACCGGTTGACGCTTCGGTTCCCGGAACTTGCCACGCCAGGCCATCGCCGCGCCGAAAAGCGGGTATCCGGAGCCAGTGCACAGCCTCCCCTCGGGGGATAGGCCCCCGCAGGGATTTTCCGGTGGACGGTAGTGGGTTCTGCCGCAACACAGCAGACCAACGAGGCAAAACGCGTACTGACAATGACACTACGCCTGCTATACTAAGGCCATCGAGACAAAGGATCAGCCATGCACTCAACCAACCCCGGCGCCAAACGCGACACCTTAAATTTGCGCATAAAGCCCGAAGTGCGAGGCCTCATTGATCGGGCGGCCAAGGCTCGGGGAAAGAACCGCACCGACTTTATTCTCGACGCAGCTCGTGCCGCTGCCGAAGAAGCCTTGTTGGATCAGGCCCTGATGGTGGTCAGTCCGGAAGCCTACGCCGATTTTGTGGCACGCCTGGACCGCGCCCCGGCTCCCAATCCCCGTCTCTTGAAAACCTTGCAAACGCCAGCCCCTTGGGATCAGCGGTGAGCCTTTCTGCACCGGAGCCTTTGGCCGCGCACCACGACACGGCGACGTTTGCCTGCGGCGTCGAAAGTCTGGATCTCTGGCTCAAGCAGCGTGCCATGAAGAATCAGACGACCGGAGCTTCCCGCACTTTCGTCGTCTGCGACGGCAAACGGGTGGTCGCTTATTACGCACTGGCTTCCAGTGCCGTCGCGGTTGAGGCAGCCACCGGGAGCTTGCGGCGCAATATGCCCGATCCCATCCCCGTCGTCATCCTGGGCCGGCTCGCGGTAGACCATTCGCTGCAAGGCGGCGGGATGGGTCGTGCTCTGGTATGCGATGCCTGTTTGAGAGTCATTGCCGCCGCCGACGCCATCGGCATTCGGGGCATGATTGTCCACGCGCTTTCGGAGTCCGCCCAAGCCTTTTATGAGCGCGTCGGTTTCGACCCCTCGCCCCTTGATCCCATGACGCTCATGGCAACGATATCTGATCTCCGAGCGGGGCTATAGTTTCTGGCCGTTTCCGTCGGCGAAACACGGAATGGCATAACATGGCGGCGCGACATGCCTTGTCCGTTGGACAATTTCTGCGGGCCCTATCCCCCGAAGGGAGGCTGCGCGCTTGCCCCGGATATCCCGAGAAGTTTGCTCTAAGCTGACGCAACAGGAGAACCCCCATGCCTACGACGCAATGCGATCTGACAGGCACCGGACCGCAATGACAGAAGAAAACAACCTTGAGCAGATCGCCGCACTGACGCTGGCGCATTACAACCAGCGCGCCGAAGACTTTCGCGCCGGCACACGTGACCACGATGTGCGCCAGAATATCGACGCATTATTGCGCCATATCACCAGTGAGTCGCCTTTCGTCATTCTCGATTTCGGCTGCGGGCCGGGGCGCGACCTCAAAACCTTCTGCGATCTCGGTCACGTAGCGATCGGTCTTGATGGCGCCGAGCGCTTCGCACAGATGGCGCGTGCTGACACCGGCTGCGAGATATGGCAACAGGATTTTCTCAAACTTGATTTGCCAGCAGACCACTTTGACGGCATTTTTGCCAACGCCTCGCTGTTCCATGTACCAAGCCGGGAAATTCCGCGCGTGCTGCGGCAATTGCACCGCGCGCTAAAACCCGACGGCATCCTGTTCTGCTCGAACCCGCACGGCGCCAATGTCGAAGGCTGGAATAGCGGCCGCTATGGCGCCTATCATGACCTCGAAACGTGGCGCACCTACATGGCCGAAGCAGGCTTTGTCGAACTGGAACACTATTACCGGCCCACCGGATTGTCGCGCGAACAACAACCGTGGCTGGCGAGCGTATGGCGGTCAACCGGGAAAACGGCTTAACTATCGATCATGCGTAATTTTATTTGGCACAACATGCGCTTCCCTGCAGCAATACTCATCATCCTTTTTTCCAGCCTGTGCCTGGCCGATGAGTGTGATCAATTACCGAAGCCTTCGGTCACAATCAAGCGCCTTGATCAGCGCGTAACCGTCAACACCCAGCACAGCTACAAGACGCTGAATCACCTGGGAGCGGCACTGGCGCGCCCGGGCAACCAGATACTGGGGCTCACCCGGGGCAATGCGGTCGCGCGCTTCGCGACCAGCATCCCGAGCTACGTTGACCGGGCAGGTCGCTGGGAGTGCGCCAGCCCGCAGCTTGCATTGACGTTTGGCTTCGATCAGATGACCGTCTACGTGGCCAAGGAATTTCCCGAAGGAAGCTGCGCGTACAAGGAGATTTATCAGCACGAGCTTCGCCACGTCAAGGCGTACCAGGCGCACCTCGCGAATATCGAAAAAGACGTAAGCGACACGCTGAGTCGTCGCTTTGTCACCGGTGGGCCATGGCGCGGCAGCGCCGGACAGACAACCGCCCGGCTTCAACAAGAACTGAATGAACGCTGGCTACCCTACATCAAGCGGGAGATTGCCCGTGCAGATGAGGCCCAGGCGCTCATCGACACGCCCGAGGAGTACGCCCGCGTGGCGGACTCCTGCAACGGGGAAATCAGGAAGCGGACCCGCTGACGCGCGCCTTCTCCAGCCAATGCAGCAGGGTCGAATGAAAGGCCTCCGGATCCACCGGTTTGCCAATATGTTCACTCATGCCGGCCGCCAGGCAGCGTTCGCGATCGTCGTCAAAGGCGTTGGCAGTCATCGCCACGATCGGGATCGTCGCCATCCCGGGGAGTAGGCGTATCGCACGTGTAGCTTCCAGCCCGCCCATCACGGGCATCTGCATGTCCATCAGGATCAATCCGTAGGATGAACCGTGGACCACCCGCTCAATGGCCGCCGCACCGTCATTCACTACGTCGGCCCGCAGACCGGCCGCCTCCAGCAAACAGACTGCCACTTCCTGGTTCAGTGGATCATCCTCTGCCACGAGAACACGAACCCCTGAAAAGCCCTTCACGAGCGCTTCACGGGGTGAGATGCAAACAGCGACCTCGCCCGCTGACGGCGTATCCGGCGAGACCACAGGCTGATCGCCTTCAGCTACCCGTTTCAGCAATATCGTCATCCAGAAGGTGCTGCCGACTCCGGCCTCGCTGACCACGCCGACATCACCGCCCATCAGATGGGCAAGACGTTTGGAAATGATCAGGCCGAGGCCTGAGCCGCCGTACTTGCGCGTTGACGAGTCGTCGCCCTGCGTGAAGGCATGAAAAAGGCGTGACTGTTGCTCGGCAGTGATGCCAATACCCTGATCACTGACTTCAATGCGCAACAGGACACTGCGTTCAACTTCCTCGACCGCGCCGGCCCGCACGACGATCTGCCCTTTTTCGGAAAACTTGATGGCGTTGCCGACAAAGTTCAGCAATATCTGCTTTATCCGCATGGCGTCGCCGACCAACAGTTCAGGTAGTGCCGGCGCGATTTCCTGCGACAGCTGCAAGCCTTTGGCATTCGCCACAGCCTCCTGCATGCGCAGCACTTCGTCAATCATCTCGCGGAGAGAGAAGCTCTTCTCTTCCAGCGTCATCCGGTCGGCTTCTATCCGCGAGATATCGAGGATGTCGTTGATGATGCTCAACAGATGCTGTGCGGCACCCATGCTCTTGGTAAGCTGATCAATCTGCTTGGGGTCGGTGGCACGGCGCAGCGCCAGGTCGGTCATGCCCATGATGCCGTTCATCGGTGTGCGCAGTTCATGGCTCATGTTGGCCAGAAAGACGCTCTTCGCACGGTTGGCGGCTTCAGCGGCGTCCTTTGCTTCGGCCAGTTCGAGGGTACGGGAAATCACCAGATCGGCAAGATGATCACGATGTCTGGCGAGTTCTTCCGTCGTCAGCAGGCGCTCGGTAATATCACGAAGGTAGGCGGTAAAAACATCCTCTCCGTTCTGCCGGATTGCCGTGATCGTCAGCTCGACCGGAAATTCCGAGCCATCGCGGCGCAAGGCGGTGATTTCGATGCGCTTGTTCAAGATGCGTTTTTCGCGGGTCTCGACAAAACGGGTCAGACCGTTCTGGTGCGCGCTGCGGTGGCGCTCAGGCACAATGAAGTCGGACATCAGGTGACCGAGAATTTCCTCCCGCGGCCAGCCAAAAATCGCTTCTGCTGCGGGATTGAAATCGATGACCCTCCCGGCTGCATCGATACTGATGGCCGCGTCGAGCGCCGAATCGAGCGTTGCGCGCAGACGCGCCTCGCTGTCGCGCAATGCAGACTCACGCGCCCCCAGTGACTCCAGCAGGCGGTTGAAGCCGCCGATCAGTTCGCCAATTTCGTCCTTCGCGACGATGGTCAGCGGTTGCGGCAACTGCTTTGTTGCGGACAAAGTCGCCAGCATTCCTGCCGCAGCGGTCATCGGCAGGAACTGGCGCCGCAACATCCACCAGATCAGCCCCCCGGCCAGCAGAGTCAGGAGGATCGTGGCGATCCACATGCGCCGCTGCATGTCGTAAATCGGCGCAAAAGCCTCGTCCACGGGCAGTATGGCCGCAATGTTCCAACCCGCACTCGGGATTCCTTTTGCAGAAGCCAGCACTTTCACGCCGTGCGGATTGACGTAAACCGCCGAGCCCTCATAACCGTCAAAGAAACGGTCAAGTTCGGGGATGATTCCACGGCCCGGGAGCGTTTCCATGATGCGACTTTTGTCGGTGGCCACAACAATCAGCCGGTACTTCGGGATATTTACGATATAACCGCCAGTCTCACCGTACTGGCTATCCGTTATCTGCTCGAGAAAATTGGGCAACCCCAGATTGGTGATGCCGACGAGCGCGCCGATCACATTGTTGCGGGCATCACGCACAGGAACCGCCATGCCGAAGACCGGGCGCATCAGCTTCTTGCCAATGACCGGCCGGCCGATCGTGGACTTACCTTCGATGAGGACAGCGGCAACAAAATCACGGTCAAAATAGTCAGTGCCGAGCCGCCCGGCAGACACCGGAACATCGGCAACCGCCTTGCCATCGGCACTGAGCACAAGAATACCGCCATTGAACAAAGACTGCAGTAAACGGCTATTTTCCAGGAACGACTGCACGGATGCCGCATTGCCCAACGTGGCCGGGGTAATGGCTGAAGCTGCAGCTTCCAGCGCGCGCATGCGGTCGCCGATCTCATGATCCATCTCTTTGGCAAGCAGGGAAACCGTGGAAAACTGCTGCGCCCCCTGCAGACGCTGTATATCGTCGCGAAGCATCCGGCTGGCGTAGAACGAGAGCGACCAGAAACCGATCAGGAAGATGATCAAGGTGAACAGCGTAATTCTGGTCTTGAGCGAATGCCGCTCCAGGACCGTCGTATCCATGATTATCCCAGTCCTGTTAACGTGCTCTGACTGATCAGGATGCCGTGATGCGGCGAACCCGTTAAATAGTGCTACGGTTATTCTATAGCGTCAATATTTTCAGCATTTGCTGGATATCCAGCTAACGGCTGCGCGCCAGATCGACCAGAAACTCCGCATAGATTTTGCCGAGAGCCTGCTCCATCGCCACAATAAAAGCACCCAACGATTCGTCACCGGCTGACTGTTCCGCCTGATAGGTCTTGCTGAGCATAATTTTGCTACCCGCCTGCATACGTAATTCCAACGCCACAACGGCCTTGCTGTTCTTGCCGGAGACTACTCGCTCAAAGCTGGCCACTCGCCCGTCCAGCACATTGGGCGCACTGTCGCCACCGGTCAGATCAAGTGCACCGCCAAGACTGCTTGTGAAATGCTCGCGCACCAGCTGCGCTGGCGGATAAAGCCACAGATGGTAATGGTACTGACGCAACTGGCGCTGGCTCGCCTCTTCGCTGTAGATGATCGGCCGTTCCGCAAACAGACTATCGGCGCGGAAGGGTTGCACAACAATCGCGCCGTGCAGCAATCGGGGAGCAGACGAAACACTCACCGGTTGCAAGCGGTAGAAGCGGTCGATCGGTGCCGGCGGGACGCTGCCGCAAGCGGCAAGCAGCATGCCAATGCTCAGAAGAAGGGCAGTCACTCTGGTCATTGCGGCGCTCCTTCGGTATCTGCTGGTGGCCGGCTATTGATCAATGCGGCCGGATTTTCGCGAATGGTGCGACTGAATTCGTTGAGATTGCGGCCGGCGGATTCAAGCTGGTAGAGCGTTGCATCGACACGGCGCAACGACTCTTTCAGATCCTTGCCAGTGCCTGAGACGATGGTGCGCGAATCCTTGACCAGCCCCTCCACTTCATTGCGCACGCTGGAAAGATCGGTCGACAACTTCAATGCGTTGGCCGAAGCGCCGTCGGCGTTCTGCAGCAGGCGACTCCAGTGCTTCACATTGTCGTCGCTGAACAGGGTATCGACGCGCCCCGCCGTACGGTTGATTCGATCGATCGTCGAACGCATGTCGGTCATCGCCGGTGTCATGTTCTGGTTGATCAGCGCGAGCATCGGCTTAATGCTGGTTTCGGTCATCATCCCCAGATCAGTGGCCAGCGCGGCAACCGTCTCCATCAGGCTGGCACTGCTACCACCGGGGATGTCCGCACCGGTCGCCAGAATATCGCGGCCAGCGCCTTCCTTGATCTCGACCAGCGGCGCACTGAGCAGCCCCGGCGTGGTGATCACGGCGCGGCTGTCGACCGGAATTTTCACCGGCTTGCGCAGATTGAGCGTAACGCGATACCAGGTGCGGTTCTCACGCGCCACCGGTTCGATCTGTTCGACGTTGCCCACCTCGAAACCCTCGTAGGTCACTACGGCCCCATTTTTTATACCCGCCACATTGGGGAAATGGGTGAAGTAGATATCGCCCTTGGCGCTGTGCCCGGTGATCCGGTACAAGGAGTAGAGCAGCACGCCGGCCATCAGCAGCACAAAGCTGCCGACCAGCAGGTAATTGACATTGTCGCGTTTCATACGATATTCATCCTGGATGTCTCATGTTCAGAATATTTCACGGGTCAGCCGTTCCATGTACTCATCGGCGTTAACGGCGTCGTTTCTCGGCGTGCGATTAAGCAACGACTGGATGCGCGGATTGTCACTGGCACGGACAGCGGCAACGGTATCGGACATCAGGATCCGCCCCTGATCAAGCACGGTAATACGGTCGGCGATCTTGAAGGCGCTTTCCAGCTCGTGCGTAACCACGACGATTGTCATGTTCATCGCATCGCGCAGAATCAGGATCAACTCATCAAGTTCGGCAGACACCACGGGATCAAGCCCCGCCGATGGCTCGTCAAAAAACAGCAGACGCGGGTCCATGACGATAGCTCGCGCCAGCGCGGCACGCTTGATCATGCCGCCCGATAGCTCTGAGGGCATCAAATTTTCAAAACCGGCCAGATTCACCACTTCCAGCTTCATGCGGCTCATGATGCGGATGGTGTTCTCGTCGAGCTTGGTGTGTTCGCGCAGCGGCAACTCGACGTTCTCGCCCACCGTCATCGAGTTGAACAACGCACCGCCTTGAAACGCCACGCCCATATTTTTGCGCAGATCGTACATCTCGTTGGCGCTCAGCTTGGTAATGTCCTTGCCGAGCAGCTTGATACTGCCCGAAGTCGGCTGATGCAGACCGAGCAGATGGCGCAGCAGCGTGCTTTTGCCTGAACCGCTGCCGCCCATGATGACCATGATTTCGCCTTGCCGCGCCTGTACATTAACGTCATCAAGAATCTTCCGTGTCCCGTAGTGGGTGACCAGATGACTGACGTCGATGGCGATATCGGGGGCGTTCATTTACCGGCTCGTCAGGAACGTAAAAACCATGTCGGCGAGGATGATGCCGATGCAGCCGAGCACCACCGAACGCGTTGTCGCCTGCCCCACGCCTTCGGCACCGGCACTGACGTTAAAGCCATTGGCGGCACCGATCAGAGTGATGATCACGGCGAAGATCAGGCTCTTGAACACGCCATGAATCACGTCCTGGACAACCAGCACTTCGAAGGTACGCTGAAAAAAGATATCCATCGGCAGGCTCAATTCGCCGGCGCAATACAGCGCGCCGCCGAACAGTGCGATCAGGTCGGACATCACAGTCAGCGCCGGCAAGGTGAGCAGCATCGCGGCAAGCAACGGCGCGACGAGATAGCGCACCGGATTGATACCGATGACGCGCAGCGCGTCGATCTCCTGCGAAATTTGCATGGTGCCGATGCGCGCGGCAATCGCCGAACCTGAACGTCCGGCGACAAATATGCCGGTGATCA
>JBIJCY010000412.1:0-2654 GCA_044344385.1 Rhodocyclaceae bacterium
TCCGAGCAGATTGAAGCGGCATCCTGATGAACGAAGGCTGGATCATCTTCGGCATCTGCATCATCTTCGTTCTCGGCGCGGCGATCCCGTTGATCAGGAATCGCGGCGCTGACCGCACGCCGCTGCCGCCTCGGAAAGAAACATTGCGTGACTGGCGCAACGAAAAGTAGGCAGTCGCTACCTCAAGCAGTTAGCGATTACTTCTTTTTCTTTGCTGCCGCAGCGCGGGGTTTTGCCGCACGTTTGACTGGCGGTTTCGCCGGCGCTTTGGCTTCGGGTGTCACGTCGGACGCCTTTGGCTGATCGCCAAGCACCCCTTTTAGCGGACAAATCTTGAAAGCGGGGCATTTCTGGCAGCCAACGGCGATGGCGATCGGGCAAATGGTCATGATGATTTCCTGTTAGTGGTGGCGCAGTATACGTGGCCTTTCAACGGATCAGGCCGCGCAGCGTACAGAAGGATGATTATCGCTTGCGCAGCGGGTCGAGCAGCGATGACAGGCCGTTGTGATCAAGTTCCTGCATCAAGGCCAGTAACTTGCCGATTTCACCGGGCGGGAAGCCCTCGCGGGCAAACCAATTGAGATACTGTCCCGGCAGATCGGCAATCAGCCGGCCCTTGTATTTGCCGTAAGGCATGGTCCGGGTAACGAGAAGTTGCAGGTGGTCGGAATTCATACGTTTTGTGGCGAAGAGGTCGAATGATACCGGCAGTCTGCCGCCCGACCTGCACCGGGGTCAAGCAGAGACAGTAGCAAATGCGACTGACCTGTGCCGGGGTTGCCGCGCTATGATTCCGCAATTGATTTTTGTACCACGGCTCGCGCCGATGCGCCCGATTCAATAGCCCGAAAATATTTATGCTAAAAGCATTACATTTTTGTTTTATTCGCAGCGCTCTTTTGACTCAGGTGCTGTTATCCATTGCCTTTCTTGCCGGGGTTCTATTGCCTTCAGCGGCATCGGCCGCGCCCCGCCTGCGTTGCCAGCTTAGTCAGGGCGGCATCGTTCAGGTATTGGATTTCACGCCGGTTGCCGACCCCTACCGTGTTAAGTCTGTCGATGTCCGGGAGAATTTTCGCTTCAAGGCGGTGGTTGTCGGCGACGAACAGAAAGTCAGCTACATCAAGCTCTACACCTATTACCACTCAAAACGACAGCCGGTATTGCTGCATGAAGCCAGGTATTTGACGCCGACCGGTCAGACGGACCCAAAGCCTGACGCGCTGACCGGAACAAACACGCTGTATTCGCCCAATCTGGAACGTGAGTTTCAATACGCCTGCGCTTTGCTCGAGGTCGCCCCATGACCGGAAAATTTTGCCCTGCCCTGATCGGTGCACTCTGCCTCGTTGCTTCCGGGCTTTCTTTTGCCCAAAATCCACCGGTCGAGCCAGTCGTTTCAATCGCTTTTGTCGGCGACATCCTGCTCGACGAATTGCCTGGAAAGCTGATCAAAAAAGGCATCGACCCGTTCAAACCGTTTGCTGCGCTTCTCGACGCGGCCGATATCCGGGTAGGTAATCTGGAATGCGTCGTGGCCACGCGCGGATCAGCCGAACCAGACAAACCCTATACGTTCCGCGCTCACCCGCGCACCCTGAAAGTGCTCAAACGCCACTTCGACGCAGTATCGCTGGCGAACAATCATTCCGGCGACTTCGGGCCCATCGCTTTCAGTGAAATGCTCACCCTCCTCGAACGCAATAACATCGCCTACTTCGGCGGCGGTGAGAACCTTGCACAAGCCCATGCACCACTCCTGATCGAGCGCAAGGGATTGCGCATTGCCTTGCTCGGTTACAACGAATTTTTTCCGCGCAGCTTCGAAGCCGATCATGACAAACCCGGCATCGCCTGGAGCGAGGATGAGCAGGTGCGGTTCGACATTGCCAATGCCCGCAGCCAGTATCATGCTGATATCGTCATTCCCGTGATGCACTGGGGCTGGGAGCACGAACCCAACGCCAGCCAGCGACAGAGTGATCTGGCGCGACTGATGATCGATGCCGGCGCCGATGCGGTGGTTGGCGGGCACCCGCACGTCACGCAGAACATCGAACACTACCGTGGCAAGCCGATCATCTACAGCCTGGGAAATTTTGTCTTCGACGGATTCACAAGTAAAGACAACAACACAGGCTGGCTGCTACGGTTTGAACTTGATCGTCAGGGTGTGCGCCGCTGGCGGACCTTCGTCGCACACATCGACAGCAAAGGCATTCCGCATCCCGGGCCGCACAGTGAAGGCAGCTGCTGGGAAAGGGGGCTGGAAAGTGCGACCATCTGCGGCAAGAATTAAGCGTATGAGATTTCCGGGATAGGCCCCCTGAAGGGGGTATTTGAAACGACGTTGTTTGCCATTTCAGAAGGATGTTTTTTCAATGACTGACGCAGCTCCCGACAAGCAGGAAGATCCTGAAATTCCAGCGGAACAGCCGCAGACGGTATGTCTCAGGTGCAAATCGCCCGGGCCTGTCAGTGACGACGGTTTTTGCAGCAAGTGCGAGCAGTTGATGGAGCAGGCGTGTCTTTAGGTTTCGGCTATCCTGAAGTCTGGCCAACAGACGATGTGGCGCTTTCGCGCAGGTAATCGTTTAGTCGGACTATCGACTTCGGGTACGCTCGAAAACGGCCGTCGCTGCTTTTGAAGT
>JBIJCY010000094.1:0-9729 GCA_044344385.1 Rhodocyclaceae bacterium
GACAACGCAATCGAGCTGGCAAGGCTGCCGGAGCAGATCCGCGGCTTCGGCCACGTCAAGGCGGCATCAGTCGCTCTGGCACACAGGAAAAGGGATGTTCTTCGGCAGCGACTGCAAACGCCACCCGATCCCGTTCAGGCGCGCGCTGCGGCTTAGCCACTGACCGCCACACGAGATACAATGCGGCGCTCAGCCTCAGGAGCGCCGCATTGTCATCGCCTTCACCCGAAATTGACGCAAGCCCACCGCCGGATGCGCCAACTGCACTGACTGCACAGCGCCGTCCGCATTTGCGGCAACTGGCGCTACAGTTTTCCGCATTGATTCTCGTGCTGTCGCTGGCCTGGCCCTACTACGGTTTGCGTAGCGAAGAATTGCCCTGGCCGGAAACAGCATTTGCCATTGGCGCTGTCGCCTTGCTGATCGCCACACTGACCCGCCAGCCCTGGTGGTGGCGGGTTATCCATCTGCTGTTTGCGCCACTGGCCTGGGGCGTTGCGGAACTGGCGATTGACCCCGGCTGGTTTCTGCTCCTCGCCATCCTGCTGTTGCTCGTTTACCGCGGCGCACTGAGTGGGCAGGTGCCGCTCTATTTCTCCAACACTGACACTGCAGACGCACTCGCTGAAATTATGGCGGACAGATCGCAGCTCCGTTTCCTCGACCTCGGCGCGGGTGTCGGCAGCGTCCTTCGCCCACTGGCCATGGCACGGCCGGACGCATCCTTTACCGGCATTGAGAACGCGCCGGCGACCTGGCTCGCAGGCCACCTGCGCACAGCAGGACTGCACAATTGCGAATGGCGCTGGGGTGATATCTGGCAAAGCAGACTTGCCGATTATGATGTGGTTTATGCCTTTCTTTCGCCGGCGCCGATGGCCGCTTTGTGGAAAAAGGTTCAGCGTGAAATGCAGCCTGGCAGCCTGTTCATCAGCAACAGCTTTGCCGTTCCGGACATCGAAGCCAGCGCGATCATTGACGTAAATGACGCCCGACAAACCAGACTCTACTGCTACCAGCGATAAAAACGCACATCCACGGCAAGCGCGCCGGAAAAAGCTGCTTTTAGAGTTTGATCCCGTAGCGGGCGACAGTGACCAGTGCCTGGGTCCGGCTGGACACGCCGAGCGACTTGAAAATCGCCGTAACGTGAACTTTTACGGTTCCCTCGCTCAAACCAAGCTGCTCGGCTATATCCCGGTTTGACTTGCCCCGCGCCATCAGCGCCAGCACCTCAGCCTGTCGGCCAGTCAGGCCAAATTCGGCGGGGTCCGTCGCACCACCGATCGGGCCTTGTGGCAGATCGGCAGCCAAGCTTGCGGGCATCGACTGCTCCGGCACAAAAATATGGCCGTCAAGCACTTCACGCAAAGCGGCGATCAAACGATCGCTGGAATACGCTTTGGGGACAAAGCCGGAAGCCCCGCCCTTGAGTGCCCGATTGACCGTGTGCGCGTCATCATAGGCCGACACGATAACCACCGGAACCGCAGGATAACGCTGTCGAATAATTCCCAGACAAGTCAGCCCATCGACGCCCGGCAAGCCCAGATCGAGCAGCACCAGATCAAAATCCTGCACCTGCTCAAGCAGGCAACCCGCACCATCACAATCTTGTGCTTCAAAAACCTGAACATCATCTTCAAGCCTGCGCAGCGTTTGCGCCAATCCTTCGCGCACCAAAGCGTGGTCTTCAACGATAAGCAGTTTCAACATTGGGCGCCTCGGCGACATCGTGACATGGCAGCATCTTAATACTTTAGCATCCACCGTGGGGCCGGCACCTCAACATGGGCCAATCTTTGCTAAGATACAAGCACACCACCACGCCGGGAGGCCAAAATGTCACACGACAATTCCACCAACGACCCGATGAATTTCGTCAAGAACATGTGGGGCAATATGGGGTTTTCGCTGCCCGGCATGGTTACCCCGACCTTTGATGTGGAAGAGATCGAAAAACGGGTGAAGGACATGAAAGCCGTCGAAGGCTGGCTCAAGATGAACCTGTCGATGTTGCAGATGACCATCCAGAGCCTCGAAATGCAGTGCGTCACACTCAACGCGGTGCGCACCATGAGCAACATGGCCGGCAGCCACGCTTCTCCGCCCCCCAGCGCCAGCGCGCCAGAAGCTGCAGCAACGGCTGAAGAAACCGGCGCTGAAGGCGTCACCCAGGCGAGTATGTGGCCGTGGAATCTGATGCAGCAGATGCAGGATCAAATGCAAAAAACGGCAGCCGAACAAGCTGCTGCCGCGTCGCAAGAGCCAGACGCAAGCGCAGCCAAGCGGGGCAAGAAATCACAATAGCCACTGGCGCACGCCAAGGCAAATCAAACGATCGCGTTGTCTCGTAACATGGCGATATCCAGGTCGCTGTAGCCGGCTTGGCGCAGTATCTCAACGCAATGTTCGCCCGGCGAAGGCGCCGGGCGTTCAACAGAAAACGCCCACCCTGAAAGCTTGACCGGCGGCGCATACTGCGTCACTCCATCGGCGGCAATGGTCATGCCGCGCGCAACGAACTGGGGGTGTTCAAGCGCCTCCGCGACGTTCAGCACCGGCGTCACGCAGCAATCCACCCCGGCGAACAAAGCGCTCCATTCTGCCTGTGTCCGGCTGGCGAAAAGCGTTTCGAGCTCACCTCGCAATGCGCTGGCTGCCGCGCCCCGCGCATTGTGCCGGGACTTCCAATCGGCACGTCCGAGCGTGTCGCAAAACAGATGCCAGAATTTTTTTTCAAGCGGCGCAACGGCCATGTAACGACCATCCATCGTGGCATAAACGCCATAACCGGCATCGCCACCGCTCAGCATGTCACCACCGCGCGCCCTCATCCCTGCTTCGCTCTGCAATGCAAACAAGGGGAATAAATTGTGGGTGAGCGCGGCCTCACTCATCGCGACATCGACGAAGCGCCCCGTGCCGCTGCGCTGCGCATCAAACAGCGCAGCGAGTATGCCCATCACGCCGCTCATCGCACCACCGAGCAAATCGCCAATTTGCAAATTTGGAATCGCCGGCGCCCCCCCGATGACACCAATCTGATCAAGTACGCCGGCAAAGCCGATGTAGTTAAGATCGTGTCCCGCCGCCATCGCCAGCGGGCCAGTCTGGCCGTAACCGGTGATCGCGCAATAAACAATTTTTGGATTGGCGGCGCGCACGGCTGCGTAGCCGATGCCCAACTTGTCCGTGACACCCGGCCGGAAACTTTCGACAATGATGTCAGCATCACTAGCCAGACGCAGAAAAACATCGCGCCCCTCGGGGCGCTTGAGATCAAGACGCAAACCGCGTTTGTTGCGATTGACGCACCGATAAAAAACGCTGACCTCGTCAGGCCCCTCCCCCATCGTGCGCGCATAGTCGCCGGCTCCGTGAGCCTCTATCTTGATCACATCGGCGCCCATATCGGCCAAATGCAATGTCGCCACCGGGCCGGGCAGTAATCGGGTCAAATCAAGGACACGCACGCCTTGCAGCGGCCCGCCGCTCATTTGCGTCTCATTTGCGTAATTCGCAGCGCTCCAGCCAGGAAGCATCCATATCGATGACCTCACCCTTTTTCAAGAGCGTATCAAGGAAATAACCGCGGAAAAGCCACTTGGGTGTGCCATGCTGGTACGACCATGGTGTTTCCCATTCGTCGACACTGAGCTTGATGCGCACTACATCGACTTCGCGCACATCCGCGTCGGTCTGCACGCAAGGCGTTGATGCCGCGATGCGAACCCAATCCTCACGCTTATAAGCCGAATCAGGCTTGGCTATCTGCGGGCAACGTCCGGCAGTACGGCGTTCACGCGACACGCCGGCAATTTTCCCCTTCACCCAGTAAGTCGGCATCCTGAATATGCGCCCGTTACCGCCTTCGCTAAAAACAGCGCAATCGCCAATCTGGGGGCCGGATGGCGCAGCAACTGGCGACACCGCGTCACTGGCAGCAACAGCACCTGCCAGCAGAGGCAATACCAAAATCAGCAAAAGGGCGGGTTTTATCACTCGTACTTTCGAATATCCTCAATCACCTTGCCGTCATTGGGCAGCGTTCCAGCAGCACAAAAAGTCACTTCACCGCGCAGCTTGGTAATCTCTCGAATCAGGCTCACCACATCGCCGGCTAGACCTTGCGGGTTGTCGGATGAGCTAGCCACTTCGCAGTGCAACGTCATCCGGTCCTGTCCGGTAGCATTATCCACGACCAGACGCGCCCGCTGAATCTCAGTATGTCGGGCAAGAATACCAGCAATTTGCGACGGATGGACAAACATCCCTTTGACCTTGGTCGTCTGATCAGCGCGCCCCATCCAGCCCTTGATCCGGACGTTAGTCCGGCCACACGGGCTGACGCCGGAAAGCACCGCTGACAGATCACCGGTCGCAAAACGGATCAGCGGATAGTCGGGATTGAAACTGGTGACCAGCACCTCGCCGACTTCACCTTCAGCGACCGGAATTCCGGTACCCGGACGGACAATTTCGAGCAGCATCTCCTCCTCGACAACCAGACCTTCTTCGCCCGGCGTCTCGTAAGCAATAACACCAAGATCCGCTGTTGCATAAGTTTCACGAACCGCAATGCCGCGTTCGTTGAGCAGCTTGCGCAAAGAACCTGGCAAAGCTTCACCAGAGACCGCCGCCTTTTTCAACGACGAGATATCGATATCTAACTCATCGGCTTTTTCAATCAGAATACGCAGAAAAGACGGGGTGCCAACATAAGCCGCAGGCTTCAGGTCAGCGATCGTCTGCACCTGCATTTCGGTCTGCCCGATGCCCGCCGGGAACACCGGGCAACCCAGCTTGTGCGCCGCACCTTCGAGCATGAAACCGGCCGGCGTGAAATGATACGAGAAGGTGTTGTGCACCAGATCGCCAGCCGAAAACCCGGCAGCAAACAAGGCCCGGCCAAAACGCCACCAGTCCTGCCCGCGCCCTTCCGGATCATAAATTGGCCCCGGTGAGGCAAAAACGCGCGACAACCTGGCGAGCGGCGTTGCCGTCAGCCCGCCAAAAGGCGGCAGCAGTTTTTGCAATTCGATCAGGTCACTCTTGCGCGTCACCGGCAAGGTCGCCAACGCTTCACGCGAGTGAATCGTCGTCGCGTCGACATCAGCGAACAGGCCGGCAAAGTAAGGTGAATGCTGCTTCGCGTGTGCGATCTGGCGCGGCAAGCGATCCATCAACCAGGCTTCACGTTCAGCCGGCAAGCGTGTTTCAAGAGAGTCGTAATATTTCATATAGACCTGTTTCACGAAGAATCACCGCCAAGGCAGACGGCAAAGTAGCCTCATCAGGCAAGGCGAGAGGGCGCGCCGTTTGCTCAATGCAAACAAGCAACCGAACAACGCGCCTGATGCGGCGCACTGCCGCCTACGAGAGCCAGCGCTTGCGGCGGCGGTAATGCTTGACGTCGCGGAAACTCTTGCGTCCGGCACTCGACAGGCCAAGATAAAACTCTTTAACGTCCTCGTTGGAAGCGAGTTCTTTGGCATCGCCTTCCATCACAACACGACCGTTTTCGAGGATGTAGCCGAAGTCGGAATAACGCAGCGCCACCGTGGTGTTCTGTTCCGCAAGCAGAATGCTGACGTTCTCGCGCTGATTGAGGTCTTTGACGATTTCAAAGATTTCCTCAACGATCTGCGGCGCCAGACCCATCGACGGCTCGTCGAGCAGGATCATTTCCGGCTTGGCCATCAGAGCGCGGCCAATGGCGCACATCTGCTGTTCGCCACCCGAGGTGTAACCAGCCTGCGTCATGCGCCGTTGCTTGAGGCGCGGGAAGTAGTGATAAACCTTTTCCAGACTTTCCTTGAGCTCCGTACGGGAAATCTTCCGGGTATACGCGCCGGTAAGCAGATTTTCCTCGAGCGACAGGTGGCCAAAGCAGTGACGGCCTTCCATCACCTGAATGACGCCGCGCTTGACCAGTTCATTCGGTGTCATCTGATCAACGCGATTGCCCTTGAAGTCGACGCTGCCCTTGGTGACATCGCCACGCTCGGCATGCAGAAGGTTCGATATGGTTTTCAGTGTCGTCGATTTGCCGGCGCCATTGGCACCGAGCAGGGCGACAATCTTGCCCTTTGGCACTTCAAGGGAAACGCCCTTGAGAACCAGAATAACGTGGTCATAAATGACCTCGATGTTTTTGACCGAGAGATAGCTCTCGCCAGGTGCTGCGTGATGTACGGTAGTGGTCATGCCAGGTTTCCCGAGAAATGCCGGCGGAGGAACAGCCCCCCGCCGGCCGGGTGAGGAAAATTACTTAACCTCGGATCAGCTTTCTTTGCTGCAATCGCGCGGAGTGATGTTCTTCTCTTTTGCGTACTTCGCTGCGGACTCTTCGATCATCGGACGGACGATCGACTGGTCGGCATCAATCCAGTCGGAGATGACCTTCCACTGCTTGCCGTCCCACTGCTGGAACTTGACCTTGCCCGAACCCTCATGATCAAGACAGGTAACGTTCAGATCAGGCATGAAGCCTTCTGCGCCCAGTTCCTTCAAACGCTTGGCATCGATCTTCAGGTGCTCCAGCGCCCAGCGCATTTGCTCGCCGGTCACCGGCTTGCCCTTGCCGAATTTCTCCTGCGCATTGCGGATCGCTTCGACGGTGATGATGCCGTGCACCACGCCACGGTTGTAATAAATGCTGCCAACGCGCGACTTGTCTTCCATGTTGCCTTTGTTCTTCTTGTAGACGTTGTCCTGGATGGCCTTGATTACCGGATAGTTCACGCCACCGACGTTGAAACCGGCAGAGATATACCCCTTGGCTGCATCACCCGCCGGGATCGCGTCTTCTTCAGCACCGGACCACCAGACGGCAACAATCTTCTCGCGAGGGAAACCGATCTTGGCAGCGTTCTTCAATGCAGTCGGGTTCATCACACCCCAGCCGCGCAGAATGACCCAGTCCGGCTTTTCCTGACGAACCTTCAGCCATTGCGACTGCTGCTCGTTGCCCGGATGCGCCACGGCGACGTGGACAACGGTAAAGCCGTACTTCTTGGCTTGTGCATCAAGAACAGGAATGGTTTCCTTGCCGTAGGCCGAGTCATGATAGATGTTCATGATCTTCTTGCCCTTCAGCTTGTCCATGCCGCCTTCCTTCATGCCGATGAACTTGATCTTGGCGGTATTCTGCGACCAGTAGTTCGTCAGCATCGGAAAAACCCACGGGAAAACGCGGCCATCGGAAGCATCGGTACGACCATAACCAATCGTCACCATCGGCACCTTGTCCCCTGGCACCTTGTCGATCACCGAATAAGTGATACCTGTGGACAGCGGCTGGAACACGGTGTTACCCGTCGGCCCTTTGCTTTTCAGTCGCTCGTAGCATTCAACGCCACGCGCATTGTTGTATTCGGTCTCGCACTCTTCCCAGGTCAGCTTGACGCCATTGATGCCGCCGTCGCGCTCGTTGACCAAGTTCATGTAGTCGATCCAGCCACCATAGATTCCCGAACCACCGGCGGCATAAGCACCCACCCGGTAACTCGGCAAGCCGATGAACTGCTCCTTCGCCTGCGCCAGAACCTGCTGCGCAAAACCAACCGCCAGCGCAGCGCCAACCAGTAATCCGATACGTCGTGCTTTCATCTTTGTCTCCTCTTGGTTTATTGGGTGCATCCTTGACTCCGGTCCAACAGATACTTTTTCCAACCGTTTAAAACTTACTTCATCAATGCGGGAAAGGCCACAAACGCAGCTTCTCCTTGGCGATTTGCCACAAGCGCGCCAGGCCGTGCGGCTCGACGATCAGGAAGAAAATAATCAGGCCGCCAAAAACGATCAATTGCAGATTCGAATTGATCGATGCCGGGAAAATATTGGTGAGAAACTCTTGCACCAGCACATCGAGCAGAATCGGCAATAGAACGATGAAGGCCGCACCAAGGAAGGAGCCCATGATGCTGCCAACCCCGCCAATAATGATCATGAAAAGAATCTTGAACGACAGATCAAGATTGAAACCCTCGGGCTCAACGGTACCGATATAGGCAAAGGCATAAAGCGCCCCGGCCACGCCGCAATAGAAGGAACTGATGGCGAAAGCCACCAGCTTGGTATGCATGATGCGGATACCGATCACTTCGGCGGCGACGTCCATATCACGCACCGCCATCCAGGCACGGCCAATCGATCCTCTGACCATATTCTTGGCGAGCATTGCCATGGTCACGACAATCGTTAACACCAGCAAATACTTCGACGGGGCGGACTCAAACTTGTAACCCAAAATCTGCATTGCCTGCGTCGTGATCACACCGGATGAACTGTTGTCCGAGAACCAGGCCACCTTGGTCAGCAGCCAGACGACAAAGAACTGTGCTGCCAGGGTCGCCACGGCAAGGTAGAAGCCCTTGATGCGCAGCGAAGGCAAACCGAAGGCAATGCCAACCAGCGCAGCACACAAGCCCCCCAACGCAAAAGCCGCAATCAACGGCATGCCGTCAATGCGCAACATGAAATTGAATGCCGCGTAGGCCCCAACCGCCATGAAGGCCGCCGAGCCGAGCGAAAGCTGCCCGGCGTAACCGGTGAGGATATTGAGCCCGAGTGCAGCCAGCGCAAAAATCAGGAACGGAATGATGATGCCCTTTAGCCAGTATTCACTGGCGAACATCGGCACCACAAAAAAGGCAACGGCGAGCAACAGGCCAATGGCAATCCGATCCTGACGAATCGGAAACACCTGCTGGTCGGCGGCATAGCTGGTCTTGAACTGGCCGGCTTCACGATAGAACATGTCGATCTACTCCTTGGATGCGGGCATCAAACGCGGTCAATATGCTTCTCGCCGAACAGGCCATGCGGCCGAACCAGCAGAACGAAAAGCGCCAAAACATACGGGAACCACGAGTCGATACCACCGCCGACAAATTCACCGAGATAGACCTCGGCGAGTTTTTCGCTTGAACCGATAATCAAGCCACCCAGAATCGCGCCCGGAATCGAGGTAAAGCCACCGAGAATCAGCACTGGCAGCGCCTTCAGTGCAGTAAAGGTCAGTGCAAACTGCACTCCATTGCGGGCACCCCAGATCAGCCCGGCAACAAGGGCGACAAAACCGGCGACCGACCAGACGATGACCCAGATGGTCTGCAGCGGAATACCGATCGACAAGGCTGCCTGATGGTCATCAGCCACCGCACGCAATGCCCGTCCGGTACGCGTGTATTGAAAGGCCAGCGCCAGCACCGTAACCAGTACCCCCGCGACACCGGCAGCAAACGCATCAAACTGTGAAACACCGATACCCGTTGCATCCATGATCCACTGGATCGGCATGTCTTCAATTCCCAAATCAAGGCCGCGCACGTTGGCACCCCAGACGCCTTGCGCGATGCCTTCGACCAGATAGGTCAAACCAATGGTCGCCATGAACAGCGTGATCGGCGGTTGATTAACCAGCGAGCGCAAAACGAAACGTTCGGTGACCATCGCCAGCAGCACCATGCAAAGGAACGCGAGCGGCATGGCCAGCCAGAACACGGCGCTCCCGCCGACAGGCAAGCCGGTCCAGCGCGGCAGCACTTCGGTAAAGCCGACAAAGAACATGGCCGCGAAGAAAACCATCGCCCCCTGGGCGAAGTTGAAAACGCCGGAAGCCTTGTAGATCAGCACAAAACCGAGCGCCACGAGGGAGTACAGAACCCCTGAAAGCAGTCCGGCAACCAGCACTTCGATAAAGAATTGCATATCTGTGTCCTC
>JBIJCY010000413.1:0-2649 GCA_044344385.1 Rhodocyclaceae bacterium
CAGGCAGATCAAGGCGTGCGACGGCGCGCATCTTCATTACGCCACCATCCATTTTCATTTCGTGGA
Organism: Rhodocyclaceae bacterium; assembly: GCA_044344385.1. Taxonomy (GTDB): domain Bacteria; phylum Pseudomonadota; class Gammaproteobacteria; order Burkholderiales; family Rhodocyclaceae; genus CAJBIL01. The sequence goes on from JBIJCY010000413.1 coordinate 67, forward strand.
CTTCAGTCACGCCGGCGACCGGGCTGCTTGCGCCAATGATGGCTGCGCCCGATTTACTGGTGATTTCCATGAAGGCGCCCGTCGCCTGCTGGCCGGAAACAGTGCCGCGTACCCAAGGCGTCTTGACGTCGACATCGGCAGCCACTGCCGTAGCGGATGCAAGGGTGAGCAAGGCAGCGGTGAGTTGAATTCGAATTGCTTTCAAGCTGTACTCCTGAGTAATGTAGGCGGGGAGAAATTATAAACGTGCGCTTGCGCGGCCGGCTGCGACAAGATGTCACATGCTTGCGTGTGTTACAGCAGAATCCGGGGGCAGGATCAGGGCTTCTGGATCCAGACGCCTTGTGCATCCTGTATCCACCAGCCTGAATGAAATTGTTCCTTCCAGCGCTTGACCTGGGCCGCGCGGGCAGCGGGCTCCATGTGTTTTCCGCCGTGCGCTTCCGCCAGGGCGAAAATCAGGGAATTGCGGTCCGGGGTGTCCTGGTCAATCAATTTTTCGGCGATTTGCCGTTGCGGCAACGTCAGCCGGCTGCCGTCACGCATCTTGACCATCCCGTCGTCGCCCAGACCAAGAATCCCTTTATCATAGAAACGCACCAGTCTCGATGAGCGCTGTGTCAGCGAGTGCTTGGCGACCATGACGGTGGGTGCGCCAATGTCCAGATTGATTTCCGTAACGGCAGGCGGCGAGGCGGGCGGAGCTGCGGCGGCAGGCAAGGAAAGGAATGCGAGTAGAACGAGGGCGTATTTCATGGGAGGTTCCTAAAAAATTACTTGCCGGCTAGCAGCAACTTCAAATCAGCGGCGACGTTGTCAGGCGTCTCGCCATGGCGGAGCAGGAGCCGGAGCCGGCCCTGCGGGTCGAAGGCGTAGCTGCCGGTGGAGTGGTCAATGCTGTAGCTGCCCGGTGTGCTGCCGGCCTGCTTGGCATAGAACACCTTGAAATCCTTGGCTACTGCAGCGATGGTTGCCTCGTCGCCGCTCAGGCCAATGAAACTCGGGTGAAACATCGGCACGTACTGGGCCAGCAATTGCGTTGTGTCCCGTGCCGGGTCGAGCGTGACAAAAAGCACCTGCACGCGGCCTGCATCCGCTCCCATCAGGCCAAGCGCATCGCGCATCGAGGTGAGCGTGGTCGGGCAGACGTCCGGACACTGGGTGTAGCCGAAGAACAATACGACTGCTTTGCCCTTGAAATCGCTCAACTGGCGTGCCTTGCCATGATGATCTGTCAGGCTGAAGTTTTTGCCCCATTCCGTTCCGGAGATGTCGGTCGCTTTGAAACTGACAGGCTGCGAACAGCCGGAGAGCATCAGGGCGAGACAAAGGATGAGGCTTGAAATGAATTTCATGGGGGCCAGTTGCATGGGTTGAAGGTGCCCGCATTATACCCGCGCAAGCCGATCTCGCCGCGAGCGCTCAGCGCCCGTTGCAGCGCCGTCTAGCCGGTGTGGCGTTTGCCGTCAGATGACTTCCAGTAATTTTTCACGCAAACCTTCGGCTTCACGTTTGCCGTCACGGGAGCTGACAATCACGTAATACCAGTCGTCAAACACGGCACGCAGATCTTCGTGAGACTGCGCCTTCTGAATGTGGTCGATCAGCGAGCTGGTGCCAACCGAACCGGCAAAGACATTGACGGTGTTGTTCATGAAGTTGCGCGCTTTGGCAAGACTCATTGCGTCAGTATCAGACAGGTCGCGAAAGGCTGTAATTGACGGCAATGCCTGTCCGGCGGGTGCTGTCGTCATTTTCCCGGCCGTATCCTGAGTCGCCAGCACTTCGATGTAGCCTTCTTCCTCAAGCAAGCCAAGCGTGTGAGTCAGATCGTCGGCATTAATCATCGGGCGCAGATCGTCGACAGAGCGTTTTCCGTCAACGAAAATAAGTACGCGGCGAACGCGCGGTGTGAGCCCGCCGCCGCGACGTTCTATCTCGCCATAACCTTTTGGGGTCTTGGTAAATACCACCGCCATTTTCAGGCCTCCTCCAGCATTCTTGTCTTGGTTCTTTTGTGCAAAACCATGCGCAATATTCTACGCAAGGAAATTGATGTTATGGGGACTTTTCGCATGCTGCTTGCCCGACGGGCGGGCAAGCGGAACATTCGCAGGCTGTGCAAGCGGTATACTGAAAGCTCAATGTTCTGGAGAAACTTATGGCTGCATCCCCCGACACCGTCAGCATGGCACTGTTTTGCGACTTCGAGAACGTCGCACTTGGTGTGCGTGACGCAAAGTACGAAAAATTTGACATCAAACCGATCCTTGAGCGTTTGCTGCTCAAGGGCAGCATTGTCGTCAAAAAAGCCTATTGCGACTGGGATCGTTATAAGGGATTCAAGGCGACGATGCACGAGGCCAACTTTGAGCTGATCGAAATCCCGCATGTTCGCCAGTCGGGTAAAAACTCAGCCGATATTCGTCTGGTCGTTGATGCGCTGGATCTTTGCTACACAAAATCGCATGTCGATACCTTCGTCATTATCAGCGGCGATTCCGATTTTTCGCCGCTGGTTTCCAAATTGCGGGAAAACGCCAAGCATGTGATTGGCGTCGGCGTAAAACAGTCAACTTCCGA
>JBIJCY010000095.1:0-9711 GCA_044344385.1 Rhodocyclaceae bacterium
ACGCAAGACCATGGTGACCTTGGCCCCGGAATGCAGGCCAACGCCAACGGCGCGAATTAACGATTTTAAAGTGCGTTGCTTAAGCATGTGCTTGAAAAAACTGGGAATTGGTGGATTGTAGCACAGGACGCCGGGGCTCCTTTACAAGGGAGATGCCTTCAAAAAACGAAGCTCTTTCGACACAGAGTGCACAGAGACACAGAGCACACAGAGAAAAACCAACTCTTGTCTCTGATTTTCTCCGTGCTCTCTGTGTCTCTGTGCACTCTGTGTCGAAAGCGGTTTACTGCCGTACCACTCAATCCGCCTGTTTGCGGAGAAACGCCGGGATGTCGTAGCGATCGACGCCGCTGTTGGCCAGCGCCTCAACCGTCGCACTCCGCCCCTTGCGCACCACTGCCGGTGTATCAAGCTGGCTGTAGTCGATGCCCATCGCGCTGTTATGCGCAAAACCGCCGTCGGTACCGGTGGCCTGCATCACCGGGGTGTTGATCACTTCGAAGGTCTGCCGCTTGGCCTGCGCCTGACCGAGGCCAGTGGCAACCACAGTCACGCGAATTTCTTCGCCCATGGTTTCATCGTAAACCGCACCGAAGATGATGTGCGCGTCCTCTGCAGCGAATTCGCGAACGGTGTTCATCACCTCGTTCACTTCCTTCATCTTCAGGCCACGGGTCGAGGTGATATTCACCAGAACACCCTTGGCACCGGAGAGGTTGATGCCTTCGAGCAACGGAGAAGCGACAGCCTGTTCGGCGGCAATACGCGCACGATCAACGCCGGAAGCGTTGGCCGAACCCATCATGGCCATGCCCATCTCGCCCATCACGGTACGCACGTCTTCAAAGTCGACGTTAACCAGACCAGGGAAGTTGATGATTTCAGCAATACCGCCAACGGCGTTGCGCAGCACGTTGTCCGCTGCCTTGAAGGCCTCGTCCATCGATACGTCGTCGCCAAGGACGTCCATCAACTTGTCGTTGAGAATGACAATCAGCGAATCCACATGTTTTTGCAGCTCAGCGATGCCGGCTTCGGCCACTTTCAGGCGTTTGCCTTCGAAACCGAAAGGCTTGGTGACCACGGCAACCGTCAGGATGCCGAGTTCGCGCGCCACTTCGGCAACGATCGGTGCCGCACCGGTACCCGTGCCGCCGCCCATGCCGGCGGTAATGAACACCATGTGCGCGCCTTTCAGCGATTCGGCGATCTGCTCGCGCTCCTCGATGGCGGCACTGCGACCGGCTTCAGGCTTGGCACCCGCGCCCAGCCCGGTTTTGCCGAGGCGTAGCTTCTGAACAGCACCGCTGCGCTTGAGCGCCTGCGCGTCGGTGTTGGCCGCCACAAATTCGACGCCATTAACGCCCTCTCGGATCATGTGATCGACGGCGTTGCCACCGGCACCACCGACACCGATGACCTTGATCACGGTACCCCAATCGTTGCTGCTTTCTTCCTTGTCAATGATCTCGAACATTGTCGTCTCCTCTGCAAAAAATCGATAAAAAGTAAAAACCCAAACCAAACAAAAAAAATAATCAGAAGTTTTTCTCGAACCAGGACCTCATACGACCGAACACCTGCTTGAAATCTCTCGTCTCGCGCACTTTCAGACCGCGTTTGCGCTGCGCCTGCGCTTCCAGCAACAGGCCACAAGCGGTAGCAAAACGCGGGTTCTGCACCACATCGGCAAGCGCACCGTGATACTTCGGAATGCCCAAGCGCACGGGCATATGGAAAATCTCTTCGCCGAGTTCGATCATCCCCGGCATCACCGACGAACCGCCGGTGAGCACGATCCCCGAGGACAGCACTTCTTCGAAACCAGAACGGCGCAGTTCCGCCTGAATCAGTTCGAACAACTCCTCGACGCGCGGCTGGATCACGTCGGCCAATGCGCGGCGCGACAACTTGCGTGACGGGCGGTCGTCGACGCCGGCCACATCAAGCACATCTTCCGGGTCGGCCAGCTGCGACAACGCACAGCCAAACTTGCGTTTGATGTCTTCGGCCTCGCGCGTCGGTGTACGTAGCGCCATAGCGATATCGTTGGTGATCTGATCGCCGGCAATCGGGATCACGGAAGTGTGACGAATGGCGCCCTGCGTCCACACCGCCAGATCGGTCGTCCCGCCGCCGATGTCGATAAGGCAGATACCCAAATCTTTTTCATCTTCGGAAAGAACTGCATACGAGGATGCCAACGGTTGCAGCACCAGATCATTGACCTCCAAGCCGCAACGGCGAACGCACTTGACGATATTTTGCGCGGCCGAAACAGCGCCGGTAACAATGTGCACCTTTACTTCAAGACGGAAACCGCTCATGCCGATCGGCTCGCGGATGCCATCCTGATCATCGATGATGAATTCTTGCGTCAGAATGTGCAGGATTTCCTGATCTGCCGGGATCGGCATCGCGCGCGCGGTTTCGATCACGCGATCAACGTCCATCGGCGTCACTTCCTTGTCCTTGATCGCGACCATGCCGTTCGAGTTGAAACTCTTGATGTGACTCCCGGCGATCCCGGTATACACATCCTTGACCTTGCAGTCGGCCATCAATTCGACCTCCTGCAAGACTCGCGAAATGGTCGCTACCGTCTCTTCAATATTGACGACAACGCCTTTCTTCAGCCCTTTGGACTCCTGCGAGCCCATGCCGATGACGTTGAGTCGCCCTTCCTGTGTTATTTCGGCGACCAGCGCGACGATTTTGCTCGTGCCGATATCGAGTCCGACGATCAGATCCTTGCTATCCCTGCTCATTTTTTTCCTCTGACTTCATGACTTGTACCGGAGGCATCACGAGTCGCCCCGACTGGGGTAAAACGCAGTGCGAATCCATTCGGGTAACGCATATCAACAGCCACCGGCCGCGGCCGACGCGTATCCGCAACCGCCGGGTAATACTCGACAAAGCGCTGCAGACGAACACTGATCGGCGCCTTGGCCTGCTCACGACCGAGCTCAACCTGCATACCGTCCTCCAGCTTCAACAACCACGCCAGACGCGGCGACAGAACAACCTGCTCCGGCCGTTGACCGATGGGTTTGAGCACCTGAACGAAGTCCGAATAACGGCCCAGCAACTCTGCAGAAGTTCCGGCCGGCCCGGTCAATAGGGGTAGATGCATATCGCGCGACAAAGGCGCCGCAAATACCTCGCCGTGTGTATTGACCAGTTGCGCCGCGCCCTCGCCCCAGCGGGCAGCGGGCTGATGCTCCTCGATGCTGATCTCGACGCGCGCCGGCCAGCGCCGACGCACCTCGGCATGGCGCACCCACGGCAGCTTCTCCAGCGACTGGCGCAGCGCCTCCAGATTGATACTGAAAAAGTTGCCGCGCAGCAGCCCGGACAGCGAACGCTCGACCTCGCTGCGCCGCACCTCCTGCAACTCGTGCGTTACCGCAACCTCGCGCAAAGGAAAGAGCGGCAGCCGGGTAGACCACACCACCGCCGCGACGAGCAGCGCTGCCGCCGCCGCTACAAGCAGCAGGTCGGAAACGGCGGTCATCAGCTGCGGTTTGTGCCACATTGATCATCCCAGCGTGCCGCCAAGGGCAGCGAAGCTGCACTGCCGCAAATACTCTTGGGGTGAGGCCAGTGCGAGCACACGCACCACCAGTTCGTCATAGGGAATGCCCGCCACGCGCGCTGCCATTGGCACCAGCGAATGATCGGTCATGCCCGGCGAGGTATTCACTTCAAGGAAGAATGCATTTCCCGTCTCATCCATCAGAAAATCAACCCGGCCCCAGCCTCGCCCGCCCAGCACATGGAAGGCATCGACCGCCTGCCTGCGCAATTCGGCCTCACGTTCAAGCGGTAAGCCGCTGGGGCAGCGGTAAGTCGTGTCGTCGCGCAGATATTTCGCGTCGTAGTCGTAAAACTCGGTAGCCGGCTCGATCTTGATGATCGGCAGCGCTTCGCCACCGAGAATAGCGACGGTGTACTCGCCGCCCAAAATGGCACGCTCGGCAATCACCAGCGAGTCATGCTTCGCGGCTTCGGCATACGCCGCACGCAAATCGCCGGCGCGCTTGACCTTGGAAATGCCGATCGACGAGCCTTCGCAAGCCGGCTTGACGAATAGCGGCAGGCCCAGTTCTTCTTCAATATCGGCAAAGTCGCTATCGGCTTTCAGCATGGCGTATTCCGGTATTGGCAGCCCGGCGGCTCGCCACAACAGTTTGGTGCGCCACTTATCCATCCCCACCGCCGAGGCCATGACACCGCTACCGGTGTAGGGGATACCCATCAACTCAAGCACACCCTGAATCGTCCCGTCCTCACCGTAGCGCCCGTGCAGCACAATAAAAGCGCGGTCATAAGCACTCAGCTCATCGAGCTTGCGTTCAGCAGGATCGAATGCGTGCGCATCGACGCCCTGACGCAGCAGCGCGGCGAGCACCCGCGAACCGCTGTTTAGCGACACTTCGCGCTCGGCCGATTTCCCGCCGAAGAGGACGGCTACTTTTCCAAAATTATTCATGGCAAAAACCCCTTAACCTCTTTTGACGCAGAGTACGCAGAGACGCAGAGAGCGCAGAGAGCGCAGAGAAAAGCGATGACATTTTCTCTCTGCGATCTCTGCGTCTCTGCGATCTCTGCGTTGAAAGCGGTTAGCTTCATATCAAACCTGCGCCAGCTTGCTAGGTACACCACCAATCGACCCGGCACCCATCGTTACCACCACGTCGCCATCGCGGGCGACATCCCGAATTGCTTGCGGCATGTCGCCGATATCCTCGACAAATACCGGTTCGACCTTGCCCGCCACGCGCAAGGCGCGTGCCAGCGCACGACCATCGGCAGCGACAATCGGCGGCTCGCCGGCGGCATAGACTTCGGCCAGCACCAGCGCGTCGACGCCGTTCAGGACTTTTACGAAATCCTCAAAACAGTCACGCGTACGTGTATAGCGGTGCGGCTGAAAAGCCAGCACCAGCCGGCGACCGGGGAAGGCGCCGCGCGCTGCGGCCAGCGTGGCGGCCATCTCGACCGGATGATGGCCGTAATCGTCGACCAGCGTGAAGCTACCGCCTGCCGGACACGCGATCTCGCCATAACGCTGGAAGCGCCGACCAACGCCCTTGAATTCCGCCAGCGCCTTGATGATCGCCTCGTCTGAAACACCGACCTCCGTCGCCACGGCAATCGCCGCCAGCGCATTGAGCACGTTATGCATACCGGGCAGATTGAGCGTCACCGGAAAACGGCTGACGCTGCCATTGACCCGCACACAATCGAAAGTCATCTGGCCACCGGCGGCCAGCACATTTTCGGCACGTACATTGGCCGCAGCATCGAGTCCATAGGTAACAATCTGCTTGCTCACCTGCGGCATGATCTCGCGCACATTGGCGTCATCTGCGCAAAGAACCGCAACGCCATAGAATGGCAAGCGCTGCAGAAAATCGACGAAAGCCTGTTTGAGCCGGCCGAAATCATGGCCGTAGGTCTCCATGTGATCGGCGTCGATATTGGTGACGATCGAAATCACCGGCGACAGAAAGAGGAACGACGCATCCGACTCATCGGCTTCGGCCACGAGAAAATCGCCGGAACCCAAACGTGCGTTGGCACCGGCAGCATTGAGCCGGCCACCAATGACGAAGGTCGGATCCATACCGCCTTCGGCAAGAATTGACGCAACAAGGCTGGTTGTCGTTGTCTTGCCGTGCGTGCCGGCCACCGCAATCCCCTGCTTCAAACGCATCAGCTCGGCCAGCATCTGCGCACGCGGCACCACCGGCACCTTGCGACTGCGCGCGGCGATCACCTCCGGATTATCTTCCTTGACTGCCGTCGATACGACGACTGCGTCAGCACCAACAACGTTATCCGTTGCATGCCCGATCATGGTGCGCACACCGAGACCCGCAAGACGTTTGGTCGTCGCGTTATCTGCCAGATCGGAGCCGCTGATGCCAAAGCCCAGGTTGGCCAGCACCTCGGCAATACCACTCATGCCCGAACCGCCAATACCGACGAAATGAATGTTTTTAACTTTGTGTTTCATTTGATCAAGTCCTCGCATACCTGCGCGACCGTCAGCGTTGCATCCGGCCGGGCCAGATCGCGCGCCTTCTCGGCCATCTGCAGCAACTGACCGCGTGTGTAATTGCGGATAAGGCTGACCGACGACGCCGTCAACTCCTTTTGCGGCAGCAAAACTGCACCACCGGCCTGCGACAAAAATTTGGCATTCGCCGTCTGATGATCATCGACAGCGTGGGGAAAGGGCACCAGAATGGCAGGCACACCGGCTGCAGACAGCTCGGCGATGGTCAAAGCACCGGCGCGGCAAATCACCAGATCGGCCCACTCATAAGCACCGGCAATATTGTCGATAAAAGCAACGCAGTGCGCCTGAATACCGGCTTCTTCATAGTTTTTCTGCAACTGTTCAAGGTGCTTCTCGCCGGCCTGATGCACGACATGAGGCCGCTCATCTTCGCCGAGCATGGCCAGCCCGCGCGGCAGTACTTCATTGAGCGCGGCCGCGCCCAGACTGCCGCCGAGAACCAACAAGCGCAAGGTCGGCTCACGCCCGGCAAAGCGCTCGGCCGGCGACGGCATCTGCGCAATTTCCGGACGCACCGGATTACCGGTATAGATGCTTTTCGGAATGGCATTCGGGAAGCCGCAAAGCACGCGATCAGCCACTTTAGACAACACGCGATTGGCCAGTCCGGGTACGGAATTCTGTTCATGAATAACCAGCGGACGACCAAGCAGCGCGGCCATCATGCCGCCTGGAAAACTGATGTAGCCGCCCATGCCGAGCACGACATCAGGATTCACCTGGCGAATGGCACGCGCCGCCTGCCAGAAACCGGAGAGCAAGTTGAACGGCAGCATGAGTTTGCGCATCCAGCCCTTGCCACGCAAAGCAGCGAAGCGCACCCACGCCATGTCGTAGCCGCGCGCACGAACCAGCTTGTTCTCCATGCCATCCGGGCTACCCATCCAGACGACGTTCCAGCCCCGACTCTTCAGCAGATCAGCCACCGCCAGCCCGGGGAAGACGTGCCCGCCAGTACCGCCCGCCATGACGAGGAGGGTTCTGCTCATAATTTCGCGCCCCTCATCAACTGTCTATTCTCCCAGTCAACACGCAGGAGGATGGCCAGCGCAATGCAGTTGGCGAGAATTCCCGACCCGCCGAAACTCATCAGCGGCAAAGTCAGCCCCTTGGTTGGCAACAGACCCATGTTGACGCCCATGTTGATAAAGCCCTGTACGCCAATCCAGATACCGACACCCTGTGCAACCAGCGCCGGATAGAGTCGATCGAGCGCTACGGCTTGACGGCCAATGACAAAGGCGCGCTGGATGAGCAGGCCGAAGAGGACGATCACCATGACAACTCCGGCAAAGCCAAGCTCTTCGGCAATCACCGCGAGCAGGAAGTCGGTATGCGCTTCCGGCAGGTAGAACAACTTTTCGACGCTGGCGCCCAGCCCGACGCCGAACAATTCGCCCCGCCCGAAAGCAATCAGCGCATGCGAGAGCTGGTAACCCCGGCCAAAGGCATCTGCCCACGGATCCATGAATCCGAAAATCCGGTCACGACGATACGGCGAGACGATGATCAGCACCGCGAAAGCGGCGACCAGCACGACGATCAACCCGGCAAAAAGACGGGCGCGCATGCCGCCAAGAAACAGAATGCCGATGGCGATTGAGATGATCACGACGAAGGCGCCGAAGTCCGGCTCCTTAAGCAGCAAAACGCCGACCGCGACCATCGCGCCGGCCATTGGCAGGAAGGCTTTTTTCAAATCGTGCATGTGCGGCATCTTGCGCACGGTGTAATCCGCGGCGTAAAGCACGGCAAACAGCTTCATCAATTCGGACGGTTGCAGATTGACGATACCGAGCGACAACCAGCGACGGGCGCCATTGACGTCGCGACCGATGCCGGGAATCAGCACCAGTGCAAGCAAGACAAAACCGGCAACAAAAAGCCAGGGGGCCAACTGCTGCCAGGTGGCAAGCGGCACCTGAAACGCGCAGGCAGCAGCAACCAGCCCGATGACCAGAAAAACACCGTGCCGCACCAGATAATAGGCCGGCTGATTACCGGTAAAACGACCGACTTCAGCAATCGCAATCGATGCCGAATAGACCATGACCATGCCCGTGACCAAAAGGATCAGCGCGCTCCACAACAGCGCCAGATCGACCTCGGCAGGCATGCGACGGGGAACGTCGAGTGTCGGCAGCATCAGGCAGCCTCCCTCTCAAGCGCATGCACGGCACCGACAAACACCTCGGCGCGATGTGCATAGTTGCGGTACATGTCGAGACTGGCGCAGGCCGGTGAAAGCAGCACCGCATCGCCGGCTCGCGCCTGAGCAGCGCACCAACGAACCGCTTCAAGCATGTCGCCACAGCGCTGCAGCGGCACACCACTGCCAGCCACGGCGGCGGCAATCGTCTCAGCATCGCGCCCGATCAGCGCTGCCGCACGGCCATGTTCGGCGAGCGCGCTGCCAAGCGGCGAAAAATCCTGCCCCTTGCCCTCGCCACCGAGAATGACCGCCACCTTACAACCCAAGCCTTGCAGCGCGGCCAGCGTAGCGCCAACGTTGGTGCCTTTGGAATCGTCATAGAAGGCAACGCCGCCGATTTCGGCGACGAACTCGACGCGATGCGCCAGACCGGTGAATGCGGCGAGTGCCGGCAGCACTTCACGCGGCAAGATACCGACGGCTTCGCACAGCGCCAGTGCCGCCATCGCATTGGCGGCGTTGTGCTGCCCGACGATTTTCAGCGCATCGAGCGCAATCAACCGCTCCTTGCCGTGGACAATCCAGCCATCCTGCAAACCGTAATCAAGCGAGCGGGGCGCCGGATCAAGGCCGAAGCTGACCAGCTTGCGGCCGCAACGCCCGGCGGAGAGGCTACGGTCATCGTCACGGTTCAGCACCATCACGCCATTTGATACGCCAGCTCCTTTTCCGGCACGCTGGAAGACGCGGGCTTTGGCCGCCGCATAAGTATCCATACCGCTGTAGCGATCAAGGTGATCCTCGCTGACATTGAGCACGGTGGCGGCATCGGCGTTGAGCGTATGCGTTGTTTCGAGTTGAAAACTGGACAGCTCAAGCACCCAGATTTCAGGAAGATCATTGGTATCAATGGCGCTCATCAGCGCATCGAGCGCCGCCGGGCTGATATTGCCGGCTACCGCCGTTTTGCGGCCGGCAGCGATGCACAAGGCACCGGTCAATGCGGTTGTTGTGGTTTTGCCATTGCTGCCGGTAATGGCGATCAGCTTTGCCTGCGGCAACAGCTGGCGAACACCGCGAACAAACAGCTCGATCTCCGAAACAAGGGGCACACCGCGCGCCACCGCCTGCTGGATTGCCGCTTCCTGCACCGGCACGCCGGGCGAGATGGCCATCAGCTCGACGCCGGCAAAAGTCTTATCAACAAACGGCCCGGCAATCAGCTCGGCATCGGGCACGGCAGCGTGCAGCGCGTCACTGTTCGGTGGCGAAACACGGCTGTCGGCAACGCGCACACGGGCACCCTGGCGATTCAGCCATTTGGCCATCGCCAGCCCGCTTTCGCCGAGACCGATAACCAGTGTGAGTTTGCCGTGAAGGTCCATGTCAGTGTGATTTCAACGCAGTTTCAACGAAGTTTTAACGTCGAGAGACCGACCAGCACCAGCATGATGGTGATGATCCAGAA
>JBIJCY010000414.1:0-2647 GCA_044344385.1 Rhodocyclaceae bacterium
GCAATTGAACTTTTGTGCGCTGGTCGCCGTGCCGGCCACCGTACACCCGGTGAAGTTAAGCGCGTCCTCGGTGCGCTTGCCCGGACTGTAGTCGTAGTCAAGGCCGGCGATCAGCCTCGGGCGCGTTACGCCGGGAAAGTCCTTGCGCCATTTCAGCAGGAATCCCAGTGAGTTCACATCGGTCTTCTCGATCCGCGGATCGCCGGTTGCGGCAGTGCTGAAGTTGTAGGAGCCGTTGAGGTCCATATAGTTGTGCCGGAAATACGGCGTTATCGAGACCAGCGTGTTGTTGCCGATATCCTTGTCGAGGTTGGCCGACAGCCGCAATGCTTCGACCTTGCGGTAGGCCACCGATCGCGCATTCACGGTCGGCGTGTTTTCGTATTCGAACGGGGTCAGTGCCGAATTGGCGCCGGTCTGCTGATCGATTTTGGTATAGCTGAGAATGGTCTTCAAGGCCGTATCGTTGCCTGGCGCATGATCCCAGCGCAGATTGACACTTTGCCGGTCATAGGCGGTCTTGTCGCGCCAGCCGTCGGTATGCGAGACATTGACGTCGGCGCGCAGCGCACCCATGGCTTTCTGCCCGGTGTTGGCGCTGCCCAGCAGGCGATACCAGCCATAACTGCCGATTTCGCCGGATAAGTCGGCGCCGCTGTCGCGAGTGGGCGCGCGGGTGAGGATATTCACCGTGCCGCCGATCGCGTCCGAGCCATACAGCGCCGACCCGATACCCTTCACCACTTCCACGCCCCCGGCCTGCGGCAGATTGATTTCGTACAGGGCGTTGTGGTTGAAGAAACCGGTGGCACGCGTCGGTATGCCGTCTTCCAGATACAGGTAAACGGGATCGGTGCCGATCTTCTGGCGAATGCCCGTGGTATGGCCCTCGCCGTTGGTGACATTGACCGACACGCCCGGGATCTGCCCGAGCAATTGCTGCGGATGCGATGGCGCAGTCAGCTTGATGGTATTGCCGCTGATGACGCCAACCGATGCCGATGCCTCCGACAGCGGTGTCGCCTCACGCGTACCGGTGACCGTAACTTCTGGCAGCACAGGCTGCTGGGCCTGCGCCAAGGGAGCGGCAAGGGAAAAAGCGGCGGCGAGAGCAAGTGCGATGGGGCGCCGACACGGGCGTGACAAGGGCGATGACAAACGAAACATGTGAATCTCCTGAAGGTGAGCGAAGCCCGGGCATATGTCCCGGGATGAAGCCGACGTGACGATCAGGAGATGGCAGGCGGCGCGCGCGGCTGTGCCGCGGCGCGAATGAAGCGGGGAGGTGGTGTTGCCGCAGAGGGTGGAAAAACTTCGGCAGCGGCAGCGGCCGCCGTCAATAGACCGAATCGAGTGCTCGGCAGTGCGAAATGGCCGCTGTGGTGCAGGCAAAAGATGCAGTGCGTGTATCCCGCGCTCTCGTGCGGCCCCGACGGCTGGCCCGGCACCGAGTCATGCGCAGGGCCGGTTCCGGCGATGCTGCAGATGTCGCTCCACGGCATGGCCTTCTGCGGCGAAGCGAAGGCTCGCGCCATGCTCGGCGCGAGCGCCGCCAGCAGGATCGCAAGAATCGCGATCCAGGCGGCGAAACGACCGGGGCGTGACACGAAATTCATCGCGGGCCTGTCCAAGCCATCAATGCTTGTGTTCGGGTTCCGTCTTGGCGGCGGTGGCCAGCGGCTTGACCGGCGCCTTGACTTCGATCGTGCTGCGCTTCTTGTCCTTGCCTTCGACCACCAGCGTCACGGGCACGGTGTCGCCTTCCTTCATCTGCTGCTTCAGGTCCATCAGCATCACGTGGTAACCGCCGGGTTTCAGCTCGACGCCCTTGCCGGCAGGAAGCTCGAGCCCCTTGGGCAGGGCGCGCATTTTCATGACGTCCTTGTCCATGGTCATTTCGTGAATCTCGACCACACCGGCCACCGGCGATTTGACCTCGACCAGGCGCGCATCCTGAGCCGAGGTGATCTGCATGAAGGCTCCGGTGGCCTTTTGCTGCGGCACCGTGGCGCGTACCCAGGGATCCTTGACCGTCACTTGCGCATGCGCGGGAAGGACGAAAGTGGCGGAAACCAGTGTGGTCAATGCGACGACGCGAATGAATTGATTCATGATTACTCCTGGCGATGGAAATGGTCCCGCGAAGATGCGGGAAACTGCGGGAAAGTGTTACGAGCCGCTCGCCGCCGGGCAGCGACGCTGCGCAGCGGACAGCAGTGTGTGCCGTTCAGGCCTGCGCAGGTGGACCGCGCGCCGGATGAGCGGTCCAAACGGCGCGCGCAGGGCGCGCATGGCCGTGCGTGTCGCTCTGGGCGACGGCCGTTGGCGGGAACAATATTGCTGCCGGCATACTTGCCGCCAGCAAAGGACCTGCTGCAGCACATAGCTTGCAGCAGTCGTGGCTTCCACTTGCCGGCTGGGTGCCGCCGCTCGACGCCGGCGACGCGTCGATCTTGAACACGCCGTGACTGGTGCACAGTTCGGCGACGAACTGGTCGCCCTTGACAAGCTTTGCACTCGCCTGCATCAGACCCGTTGCGGCCAGTACATGCAGCGCCATCCCCAGAATGCCGAGCAACAGCAGGCAGAGGGCGCGTTGGCGAACTGGCGGGAAGTCGATGAATCGGATCATGTGCCGCGTATACTA
>JBIJCY010000415.1:0-2640 GCA_044344385.1 Rhodocyclaceae bacterium
CAGGAGAATCGAGCACATCGCGCCCGGCAAATGCGTTTCCATGCGTTTGCAGAGCGCGTCGAGCACGACCGGCAACTCGGCACCGCCGGCAATCAGTTCAAGCACGTGGTGGCCGCTGACCAAGAGCGCGTCGGCGCGCTTCCAGTCAGTCACGTCCATCGATGCGCCGATCAGCAGCGACTCGCCTTCGACTTCGATAAAGCGCTTGTGCGCAAGCAGCATGCGACCATCCGGCAACTGCTCTTCACGCACCAGTGTCCGGTTGGCCAGACGCACCCGAACATCGTCCTCGACGTGGCGACTGGCGATTTCAGCCGAAAACAGCTCGGCATCGGTTCTGCCGATAATCTCCGCCAGTGGACGACCGATTGTCTGCGCCGTCATTTCGTTGGCAACGATCAATCGCCCTTCCCCATCCTTGACGAAGACGTTAATCGGCAGCGCATTGAGAATAGCTTCGGTGAGACCGACCTGGCGGATAACCTCGCGCCGGGTCTCGCGCAAGCGCTCGGTCTGCTGCTCCAGTTCCGCCAGCAAACCCGACACGTACTCATGCTCGACGCTTTGCAGAATGTCGCCAAATGTCAGCAGACCGATCAACACCCGCTGCTCGTCCAGCACGCCAAGATGGCGGATGTGGTTCTGCGCAAACATCTCGCGTGCCTGGAACAAAGTGGAATCCCGACGAATCGTCAGCAACGGAAAACTGGCCAGTTCGCCGGCCGTCGCCGCAAGCCTTCGTTCCCCCAGTGCGCCCACCACGTCACGTGTCGTAACGATTCCCCAGCGCTCGCCAGCACGCACAACGACGGCGTCCATCCGTCGATTGAGCATGAGTTCCCGCACCTCGGCGAACGAAGCACCGGCGTCGACGCAAGCCGGTGGTTCATGAATCACCGACGCGACATCCCGCGCATGGACGAAAAAAGCTGCGCCCTGATGCCGCACCACATCGGTCTGCGAGAGCATCCCCAGATGGATGCCTTCGTTATTGACCACCAACAGATGGCGAACACCCTCCTGGAGGAAGCGACGCGCTACCTCACCAAGCGAAGTACCGGCCGGCGTGTTTTTTATCGGCGAACTCATGAAAATGGATACGGGCTGATCAAGATCGCCGGACGACTGCCAGCAGCCAGACAGCGCATCGGTTTCTGTCCAGATACCGACCGCGCGCCCATCCTCAACAATAAGAATGGAACCACAACGGGCCTCACGCATCATTGCTGCCACCTCGCCGACCGGCGTTGCCGGCGCGCATTCGAGCAGATCACGCGTCATAAACCCCGACACCGGCAGATCAATACTCATGCTTCGATGCTCCGATATTCAATCTCGATGATCTCAACTTCCCGCCAGCCGACAGGGCTCTGAAAACGTACCACATCGCCCTCGCGTGCCTTGAGCAAGGCGCGCGCCAATGGCGACACCCAGCTGATCCGGTTGCGGCTGAAATCAGTCTCGTCGACACCGACGATCTGATAGGTTTGCGCCACACCCTGTTCATCGGCAATCGTCACAGTCGCCCCGAAAAATACCTGATCGGCACTTTCCTGGCGCGCCGGATCGACAATTTGCGCAAGGTCAAGCCGTTTGGTCAAAAAACGAATGCGCCGGTCGATCTCGCGCAAACGTTTCTTGCCGTAGATGTAGTCACCGTTCTCGGAACGATCGCCGTTCGACGCCGCCCAATGCACCACCTCAACGATTTTTGGCCGCTCGATACGCAGCAAATGATCGCACTCGGTTTTCAGGCATGCGTAACCGCCCGGCGTAATGTAATTGTGGACGCCCTGCGGCAGTTGTGGCGCGGACTCAAGTTCGTCCTCGTCATCTGCGTCGGTCTCTTTGGTAAAAGCCTTGTTCATAAAGCAAGGCTAGCAGAAATTCAGCGCAAAGTTTTATCGCGGATCAAAACCAGAAGCTGTCGCAATGGCGGCAGCGAGTGACTCACCTGAGGTTGTGAAATCGGCAAAGTCCACCACAGAGGCACAGAGACACAGAGTAGCCACAGAGAAACCTCCTACTCTAAAGCTCTTCTCTGTGAAATCTCTGTGCCTCTGTGTCTCTGTGGTGGGGGCTAAAGGATCCTTTCCCCACCACTCAGCGCCGGGCAACGCGGCGAAAAAAGGCGCGGCGGGAAGAGTCAGGCTGGTCAGCAACGGGAGATACCGGCAGCGCGTCTTCAATTACTGGCGGCGCGGTAAATAATGCTTCAAGCGCTGCCTCCGCAGTCGCCCGCGCGATATCCTGCGAGTCAAACTGACTGACCTGGGTAATCAATGCACAATACTGATAGGCTGGGATTTCGGCCGAGGCATCATCGTCGGCGATGAACTCCAGTTCGCCCGCCGGCAGCGCGATATTGCAGCGCTCGCCGGACGGCCGATCCGACCACAACTCGCCGCCGCCGGGCAAGACAAAAAGATTGAGAAACCACGGCGTGATGACCGCACCCACCCAATCACCCTGCCATCGACGAAAGCCAACGACCTCAACCGACAGGGCCCGATTGACCCAAGGCATGTCGTGCATGCTGGTTTCCCAGATGCGGCGATACATGGCCTCCAGGCGAGGCGTCGGATCTTCGGCAATGGCGCCGGCGGGTGGTGGCTGCGGCGCCTGAAACGCCGGCGTACG
>JBIJCY010000417.1:0-2633 GCA_044344385.1 Rhodocyclaceae bacterium
CATCATTTACAAACAATCCGAACTGATGATATCCATCATCAACGAACTTCTGGACCTCGCCCGTATCGAGGCCAGGCGCGGTAAGGATTTCAGCATTGCCGCTGTCGATGCTCAAGCCCTGTTGCAGAATATCGTCGCCGGTTTCAAGGCGCCGGACAACCGGGCATCCCCTGTAACGCCGGCCGCCGCTGGCCCGCTCTGGATACGCGCCGACCGCAACAAACTAACCCAGGCCATAAGCAACGTGCTGTCCAATGCCTACAAGTACTCGCCCGATGGCGGCGAAGTGGACCTCGTGCTTACCGAGTCGCCAGGCGACGGTGATGCACCTCTGCGTATTGGCATTCGCATCACCGACCACGGCATCGGCATGACACCGGAACAGCTTGCGCGCGTCTGCGAACGTTTCTACCGCGCCGACACCTCCGGCAAAATCCCCGGGACCGGCCTGGGCATGAGCATCGTCAAGGAAATTGTCGAACTGCATGGCGGCGAATTGGAAATCACCAGCGAGGTCGGCACCGGTAGCACGGTGACGATCTGGTTACCGGACATTGCAGCAGCAGTCCTCACCCAGGTGCCAGATGTTTTACCGATATTGCAAAAGGAGCAACAAATATGACGCCAACCAGCACGATTCTCATCGTCGACGACGACAGCGACCTGCGCAAACTTCTGCGCATATCGCTCGCAAGCAGCCGGCGGGTGATCCATGAAGCGGGCACTGCCGAGGAAGGTCTACGTCTCGCGCTCGAGATCTTGCCCGATCTCCTCCTGCTTGACATCGGTCTGCCCGGTCTGGACGGCTTCACGCTTTGCCAGGCCATAGACGATGAACCGACACTGTGGAGCATCAAAATCGTGATCATCAGCGGCCATGACGCTGCGGAGGATATCAGTCAGGCCGAGCGGTTTGGCATCGATGCTTATCTGATCAAGCCATTTTCGCCACGAACTCTGCTCGAACTGGTGGAGCGGCTTGAACCCCACCGTTACGAAATGCTGCTCGTCCCTGCCGAACAGCATGACTGACGCTGTTGCGCGCGCCGATCTGCCGCGCGAATCTCTCTTTTGAACATCTTTATGATGCAACTCACAAAAACATGGCCCGCTTGGGCGATTCTCTGCATTGGACTGTTGGGGAGTGTTTTTGCCGGCCTTCAGATCAAATCAGATATAGAGCAAGATGCGATAGATAGATTCGCATTTTCCTGCGATCAAGTCACCCTCAAGATCCAGGAGCGCCTTGCTGCTTATGCGCTTATTCTTCGCGGCGGCGCGGGTCTCTTTGGCGCATCAGTCTCGGTTGAGCGTCAGGAGTGGCATGACTACGTCAAGGCACTGCAGGCAACCAAGCTCGTTCCCGGCGTACAGGGAATCGGATTTGCAAAAGTCATTGCAGCGGACCGGCTTTCCACCCACATCGCCGAAATTAGCCGCGAAGGATTTCCCGATTACACCGTCCGGCCGCCCGGCGAGCGCGCCATCTATACGTCCATCATCTACCTCGAACCCTTCAGCGACAGGAATTTGCGTGCCTTCGGCTTCGACATGTTCTCCGAACCGGTCAGACGCGCCGCCATGGAGCAGGCGCGTGACACCGGAGAGGCAACTTTATCGGGCAAAGTGGAGCTGGTGCAGGAGACCGCCAGAGATGTCCAGGCGGGAACCCTCATGTATGTTCCGGTTTATCGAAACAGAACGACACCAGACACGGTCGAGCAGAAACGGGCGGCACTGATCGGCTGGGTTTACAGCCCCTACCGCATGAATGACCTCTTGGGCGGCATTTTATCCAACGGGTCAGGCCAGCAAGGCAAAAATGTTGACTTGCAAATTTATGACGACGCCCGGAAGCCCCCTGACGCACTGCTGTTCAGAAGCATTCCTGCCACGGCCCCCGCGCTGCATTCGCTGTTCTACCAGACACGAATGATCGACTTCAACGGTCGTCAGTGGCTGCTGACATTCGACCAGGCCGAAGAACGATGGGGCATCAGCTACACGCCCGCCTGGTTAGTTCTGACTGGCAGCATTGTGATCACCGGACTGCTGTTTTTCTTGATGCTCTCGTTGATCAACACGCGCGCCGAAGCTGACCGCATCGCCACTAAACTCACCGCCGATATTCAGGAGCACAGCGAACAACTCAAAGCGATTTTTGCCCTGAGTCCCGATGGATTCATCACCTTCGATGCTTCTCACTGCATCAAATATGTCAGCCCCGCGTTTGCCGCCATGACCGGACTCAATGAAGAAGTCATTACCGGACTCAATGAGGCCGATTTCTCCGAACAACTGGCAAGCCGATGCGCCCCGGAAGCGAATTTCCCCTGGGTTGCCAAGTTACGCGCACTAAAAGAGGCTATCCGTGCCGGCACCCCACAGGGCAGTGCTACCATGGATCAAAACGCTGACGTCAATAACAGCGGCCCGGAGGATGCAAACCATCGACAACGCTGGACAATTGAATTGACGGGTCCTCACAAGCGCGTGCTTGAAGTCAATCTGCGCATCTCATCGGCTGCCCGCGTCTCGCATATCCTCTACTTCCGGGACATCACCCGTGAAACCGAAGTAGACCGTCTGAAGAGCGAATTTCTCTCCCATGCGGCGCACGAACTGCGCACGCC
>JBIJCY010000418.1:0-2632 GCA_044344385.1 Rhodocyclaceae bacterium
ATCTGCGCATCTCATCGGCTGCCCGCGTCTCGCATATCCTCTACTTCCGGGACATCACCCGTGAAACCGAAGTAGACCGTCTGAAGAGCGAATTTCTCTCCCATGCGGCGCACGAACTGCGCACGCCCATGGCGAGCATCTACGGTTTCACCGAACTCCTGCTTACCCAGAAGTTTGACGAAACCGAACGGCACGATTTGCTGAGCACGGTCTTCGGGCAATCCGAACTGATGATATCGATCATCAACGAACTGCTTGACCTTGCTCGCATCGAGGCAAGGCGCGGCAAGGACTTCAGTATCGTCCGCACTGATATTCACGAACTGCTGCAGGAAGTCGTCGCAGGATTCAAGGTACCAAACGACCGCTCATCTCCAGTTCTGCCGCCCGCCACTGAGCCGCTTTGGGTAGGCGCCGACCGCAACAAGCTAATTCAGGCCATCAGCAACGTCATCTCCAATGCCTACAAATATTCGCCGGAGGGCGACACGGTCAACATCGAATTACTCCGGACGACAATGGCTACAGAGTCGGGGGCCGACAGCAACGGCAAGCGGGTAGGCATCCGCATCACCGACCACGGCATCGGCATGACACCAGAACAACTTGCTCGCATTTGCGAACGTTTCTACCGCGCCGACTCCTCCGGCAAGATTCCCGGTACCGGTCTTGGCATGAGCATTGTCAAGGAAATCATCGAACTGCATGACGGCGAACTGGAAGTCACCAGCGAGGCCGGCACCGGTAGCACGGTGACGATCTGGCTGCCAGGCGGCGACAAGTGATACGAAACGAACCAACCCGGTATCCTGCTTCCCGTGCGCCTTGAGCAGGAGAAATCACCATGACCATCCTCAACAAAGAGCGTAACGTCTACAAGAGCAAGTCCCACGCCACGCCAAAAAAATCGGCGCTGACGGCACTGCAATGCGCCGGAGACCCACTATGAGAACCCGCCCCCATTACATCCCCATCGTCGAAGCCGAAGCCGGCATGGTGCTGGGCGAACCTGTCAGTGCCGCCGCACGTGGGCAGTTGCGCTTTTCTCTGCCCGCCGGGCACACGCTGACCAGTGACAATCTGCACCAACTCGCTGCGCATCACGCGGAGTTCATCTTTATTGCCGAACCTGACCCCCGTTCGGATGAACAAGTCGCTGTTGATGCCGCACAGGCGGCGCATCGAGTGATGGAGATCTTCGCCGGGGCCGAGCTGGACGACCCCACCATGGCAGCTCTTTTTGATCAGATACTGGGCTACCGGAGCGCATGATGACAACGCACATGATCACCAGAGACGAGGTCGTCGAAGGGAGCAGCAAGCTGCCCGGATTTCCACGCATCATCTCCCTGATTCTCGACACGATTGATGATCCGGAAGCCAACACCAGAACGCTGACGGATCACATCGGGCACGATCCGGTGATCGCCGCACGAGTCCTCTCGCTCGCCAACATGGCATCCATGCAGACACGGCGCCAGTCGCCGGTTGAGGATATCTATACCGCCACTTCGCTGCTCGGCATGAATCGCGTTCGCCAATTGGCGATCGTCTGCGGCATTTCCGGGTTTGTCGATGACTTCACTCCGCCTGAAATAGCGCCCACGTATTGGCAACATAGTATTGCCGCCGGCGTGTGCTGTGAGGAGTTGGCGCTGCACACACCCGTTCCGGTATCTACTTCGTCCGCGCTGATCGCCGGCTTGCTGCACGATATCGGCCAGATCTGGCTGTACCGTTTCAGCGCGGAAGCCTTTCGCACCATCTGGAGTCAGGCACTGACGCACAACATCAGTATCGAGGAGGCTGAACGTGAACACTTCGGTGTGGACCATTCAACCATCGGCGCATGGCTGGCCGCACACTGGTCTTTGCCGGAGAACATTAGCGCGGCGATACATCACCATCACGCACCCGATGCGGCGCTGTCTGAACCACTGGTGCCCCTGGTGCATGTCGCTGAAGTGCTGAGCAATGCACTCGACCTGACCAGCCGAAAGGAAAACCGCGTTACGTCAATCTCCACTGCTGCCTGCAGTGCGCTCGGACTCACCTGGGACGACAGCGCGCGCTCCCTGTTTGGCCGGATGGAGGCGCGCAGCCGCCATGCCAACGCTTTTTTCAATCAAATGTAGCGCTGCATCTGCCGTTGATAACCAACACGCCTGCCGAAGATAAATCTCTTTGCAGATGAGTTACGCCTGGAGTGGGTCAGCGCAAGCCTTTGTCCTACGTAAACAGTCAATTTTCGATGCAGGCTACAGGGGTACGATGCCTTGGCGAATGGCGTAACGCACCAATCCCGCCACATCATGAATCGCCAGGCGATCCATGATTTGCGCCCGAAAGGTTTCTATCGTCTTCACGCTGAGTTCGAGTTGAACAGCAATATCCTTGGTGCTGTGTCCTTCGGCGAGCAGTCTTAGCACCTGATGCTGACGCGCAGTGAGGGTGTCGAGCGGCGATTCATGTGCGGTTCGACCGACGTACTCTGCGATGGCCGTCCTGGAGATTGCCGAGGATAGCCATGTGTCGCCGTTCATCACGGCTTTCAGCGCCATTTGCAGTTCCTCGGGCGCGACATCTTTCAGCAAGTAACCGGAGGCGCCCAACTGCAGTGCGCGCACCACAT
>JBIJCY010000097.1:0-9637 GCA_044344385.1 Rhodocyclaceae bacterium
GCTGGCCCGGCATCCTGCTGCACGAGGCCGTGGGTCATGGCCTGGAGGGTGATTTCAATCGCAAGGGTAGTTCGACTTTTGCCGGGCGAGTGGGCAGTCGGGTCGCTTCGAAAGGCGTCACCGTGGTCGATGACGGCACCATTGAAGGTCGGCGCGGTTCGTTGAATATCGATGACGAAGGCAACCCGACGCAGCGTACCGTGCTGATAGAGGACGGCATCCTCAAGGGTTACATGCAGGACAGTCTGAATGCCCGTCTGATGGGCGTTGCGCCCACCGGCAACGGCCGGCGCGAGTCGTTTGCGCACCTGCCTTTGCCGCGCATGACCAATACCACCATGCTGTCCGGCGACAAGACCCCGGAAGAAATCATCAAGTCGGTCAAAAAGGGAATCTATGCGGTCAATTTTGGTGGCGGTCAGGTCGACATCACCAACGGCAAGTTCGTCTTTTCGATGTCCGAGGCCTACATGATCGAAGACGGCAAACTGACGCACCCGGTCAAGGGCGCGACCTTGATTGGTAGTGGCCCGGAAGCGATGAATCGTGTTTCGATGATCGGCAACGATATGCGGCTCGACCCCGGTGTTGGCACCTGCGGCAAGGACGGGCAAAGCGTGCCGGTTGGCGTCGGGCAGCCGACGCTACGTATCGACGGGCTGACAGTCGGTGGAACAGCGTAGTCAAGGCCCGAGGTTCGAGTATTGATCCAGATCATGTTTATTCGGTCGGGGTGGTTTAGACTCGCGAAGTTGCATTTTTCAACCAACCGGCGCAAGACCGGTTTGTTACTGGAGCGTCGAATAGTATGGTGAATATATCTGCAGCACTTCGTAGTGCTTTTGCACTGATTCTTGTTGCGTTCAGCTGCGTGGCGCAAGCACAGATCGTCAACATCAACGACGCCGTCAACAAGGCGGGTTCATTGCGTTATACGGCGCATCGGCTGGCCAAGGTCTATATCCAGGTTGGCATGGGCGTCGACGCTGATCGTTCCCGGCAGATCCTTGATTCGGCGATCTCCATGTACGACAGGCGAGTGGTCGAGCTGAAGAACTATTCGCCAACGCCGGAAATCAAGGAGAGTTACATTGCGCTGGAAAAGGCTTGGATCGCCTACAAGGATTTGTTGGTCGGCACCAAGCCCAATCTGGAGTCTGCACGGAAGATCGTGCTTGTCAGTGATGAGGTTGTGGCAATTGCCAACAAGGCAACGGGCCAGTTGGCTACCTTCTCCGGCAGCAACCAGGGCGTACTGGTGAACGTTTCAGGCCGTCAGCGCATGCTGTCGCAGCATCTTGCCAAGTATTACCAGGCGCAGGCCTGGGGGGTTGCGCCGGCCAGCGCCGCAGCCGAAATCAGCAAGTCGAGAGCGGAGTTTGCCGAAAAGCTCGCCGAACTGGCGGTCGCGCCGTCCAATACTCAAGCAATCAAGGATGAGCTCGAGTTGGGCAAGCAACAATGGATCTTCTTCGAAAACGCACTGAATCAGAAGCCCGGCGTTGATAAAGTGTTGTCGCTCAATGTCGCGACCACCAGCGAACGCATACTGCAGACCATGGACAACGTCGTCGGCATGTACGAGAAAGCTGCCAAGTAACCTTTCTTTGCAGGCATGGCGCTTCTTTCCCGGATGGAGAGTCCCATGCCTGTCAGATCTTCTTCTCTTCTTGTTTCGCTGGCCTGGCTGGTGCTGCTATTAAGCGCTGGCTGTGCGACGCCGCCCGACGGCGGCGTAACGCCCAGGCTCACCCGCCTGTCGTCTGAAGAGATGGCGCGTCTGGCGCCTGATGCCCCGGGGCTGTCGCTCGATGATCTGCTCGTCATGGCCAGATCGGGTGTAACGGCCGAGGTGATGATTGCTCGTTTCCGCCAGTCCGGTGCGCGCTTCGATCTGAGTCCGCTGCAAGTTGTCGATCTGCACCAGCGTGGTCTGCCGCTGCCGGTGCTGCAGGCCATCCACGAGGATCGCGAAAAAGCACTCCGCACCGATTTGACACAGCGGCTCGTTGACCGCGATCAACAATGCGCTGGCGAAATTGCTCAGGCGCAGAGTATTGAACGTCAGCGGGCACTCGCCAGTGTCGGTCCTTTCTGGCCGGGTTGTTACGGCGCCTGGGGCGCGACACCTTATCGCCGGCCCGGTGCCTTCCTCGGCTGGTAGCAAGCGTTTGCTGTCAGCGGCGAGGGTTTCGATTCATCCTGCAGCGCACAAATCGTTCGATCTTTCGAGTAGAATCAACCCCCTTTCGAATCAAGCCATCCAGCCAGAGGACGCATCATGACGTTGCAGAGCAAGCCCAATACCGACGACCTGCGCATCAAGGAAATCAAGGAGCTGGTTCCGCCTGCCCACGTTTTTCGCGAGTTTCCGGTCGGTGTGCGTGCCGCGCAAACGACCTACAACGCCCGTCAGGCCATTCACCGCATCCTGCATGGTGCCGACGACCGCTTGCTGGTCGTGATCGGGCCGTGCTCGATCCACGATGTTGATACCGCCATTGAGTACGCCAAAAAACTGCACAAGGAAATTGTCCGCTTCGAGAGCGATTTACTGATCGTCATGCGCGTCTATTTTGAGAAGCCGCGTACCACGGTGGGTTGGAAAGGTCTGATCAACGATCCGCGTCTCGATGGCTCGTTCCGCATCAACGAAGGCGTACGTCTGGCGCGCGGCCTGCTGCTTGAGCTCAACGACCTCGGCGTGCCCTGCGCGACTGAGTTCCTCGACACCATCACGCCGCAATACACGGCCGACCTGATCGCCTGGGGCGCCATCGGCGCCCGCACCACCGAGTCGCAGGTGCACCGCGAGCTGGCCTCCGGCCTGTCGTGCCCGGTCGGTTTCAAAAATGGCACTGACGGCAACGTGCGTATTGCTATCGACGCCATCCGCGCCGCCCAGTCGCCGCATCATTTTCTTTCGGTGACCAAGGCCGGTCACTCGGCGATTGTCTCGACGACCGGCAATGAGGATTGTCACGTCATTTTGCGTGGCGGCAAAGAGCCGAACTACGATGCCGCACACGTCGACGCGGCGAGCAAGGAGATTGCCGCAGCCGGTCTTGCCGCGCGGTTGATGGTCGATTTTTCGCACGCCAACAGCAGCAAGCAGTTCAAGCGCCAGATCGAGGTGGCCAAGGACACGGCCGCCCAGTTAGCGGCTGGCGAAGATCGCATCATGGGTGTCATGGTCGAGTCGCATCTCGTTGAAGGTCGTCAGGATCTCGTGCCGGGCCAGTCGCTTGAGCACGGCAAGAGCGTTACCGACGCCTGCATCGGCTGGGATGATTCGCTCGCCGTGCTGGAAATTCTCGCACAGGGGGTGCGTGCCCGCCGGCTGGTCGAAGCAGCGTCGTAGCCGCAGTGGTTAAACCTCTTCCGACGCAGAGGGCGCAGAGGCGCAGAGTTCGCAGAGAAAAAACGATGATGTTTTGCTCTTTGCACTTCTCTGCGTCCTCTGCGCCCCCCAAGGGGATTTCCTTCGGGGCATCTCTGCGCCCTCTGTACCCCAAGTGTATTTCCTGCGGGGCACGTTGAAAGCGCTTCGTCTTTCTTCGACTGGCCTCGTTTGGGCCGGCCTGCTCGCTCTCCTTGTTTTCCGTTTCTGGTTCGCCGCCGTCCTGCCGATGACCGGCGACGAGGCTTATTTCGTTCTCTGGGGTGAGCATCCGGCAGGCGGTTACTACGATCATCCGCCGATGGTCGGCTGGTGGCTTGCTGCACTGCTCACCATCTCGCGTGCCGAGTGGGTGCTGCGTCTGCCGGCGGTGTTGCTGCCGCTGATTCTGGCTGCAGGTGCCTGGTGGCTGGTGCGGCCGCATGGCGTTGAGCGTGCCCGTGTTGCGGCGTTGCTGGTGCTGCTCGCGCCGGTTGATGTGTGGAATGTGCTGATCACCACCGATACGCCAGTGATTCTGTTCACGATGCTTTCGGCGCTCGCCTACGTCGCTGCGCAACGCCGGGCATCTCTGCGCTGGTATGCGCTGGCCGGTGCATTACTTGGCCTGGCTTTTCTGGGTAAATACTTTGCCGCGCTGTTGGGTATCGCCTATCTGGCGCATGTACTGTTCATTCGCCGTGATGCCGGGCGCTGGGTGGGTTTTGCAGTGCTGTTGGCCGCTTCGCTGCCGGCGCCGATCTACAACCTGTGGTGGAACAGCGGTCACTGCTGGGTGAATATTCTTTTCAACTTCATCAATCGCCACGGAAACGCCGGGTTAACGTGGCAAAATCCGTTGTCCTATGTCGCTTCGCTGATCTATCTCGCCACTCCCTGGGTGCTCATCGCACTGTGGCGGCACCGTAATGCGGTGCGTCAGGCGGTGCAGGGCAGTGTCGAGGCCGGTACGGCCCTGTGGCTGGCGGTGATTCCCTGCGGCCTGTTCGCCGTCATGTCGCTGACCCGGTCGGTCGGCCTGCACTGGCCGGTATCGTTCATCCCCTTTTTTTTCGTGCTCGCAGCGATTGCCTTGCCGCAAGACGTTTTGCGGCGGCTTGTAAAGTGGTCTGCCGGATTTGCCGCCTTGCACCTGCTGGTGATTATTGTTGTTGCCATGTCGCCGATGGATACCTGGAAGAAGCGTGCGAGCTATGGCGAAATTGTCTTTGCCGCGCGCGCTGATGAGTTGCTGGCGCGACTGCAACCCTACGCAGCAGATTACAGTTTTGCCATGGAGGGTTACTCGACGGCAGCGACCATGGCGTATCATGCACAGCGGCCATTTGCCATGTTTGGCAGAGGGTCGTTTCACGGCCGGCAGGATGATGCGCTGACCGACTGGCGTGAGCAGGACGGGCGCAATGTGCTGATCCTGCGCAAGAGTCTGCCGAACAAGGGCTATTACGAAGCATTCTTTCGTGACGTCGACTTTCGTGAATTTGAACTGAGCGGGGTGCGCTATTATCTGGTGCTCGGACAGGGATTTAATTATGCCGAATATCATGAGCGCATCCTGCGCCGCATCCGCCATCGCTACTACCGCATACCGGACTGGCTACCGCAGCGCAGCTGCGAATTTTGCGAGCGTTATTTTCCGGCAGAAAAAGTGAACGAACGGTGAACGGACTGCAGCCCTATTTCAAACTCCTGCGCCCGCATCAATGGGTGAAGAGCGGCTTTGTCTTTGTCGGACTGCTGTTTGGCCATGCCTGGCACGATGCGTTGCTGGTGCAAAGTGTGCTGCTTGCCGCCGTCGCTTTTGCGCTGGCCGCTTCGGCGGTCTACGTGCTCAACGATCTGGCGGATCGCGAGCGTGACCGCGAGCATCCCGAGAAGCGGCACCGGCCGCTGGCAGCCGGCACGGTCGGTGTCACGTCCGCCTTGCTGCTCGCCGGCGCGTGCCTGCTCTCGGCGGCAATGCTGGCACTGGCGGCATCAACGACAGTTCTGGCTATCGTGGTTGCCTATGTCCTGCTCAACGTCGCCTATTCAATGGGCTTGAAGCACGTTGTCCTGCTCGACGTATTCATAATTTCGGCCGGCTTTATGATGCGCATCCTTGCCGGTACGCAAGGTATAGGCATTGAACCATCGCAGTGGTTGCTGCTCTGCGGCTTGATGCTCACGCTTTTTCTCGGTTTCGCCAAACGGCGTGCCGAGCTCAACGCCATGTTGGGCCGCGGTGGCAGCCATCGCAAGGTGCTTGATGATTACGATCCGGTGTTGCTCGATAAACTGATCGGCATTTGCGGCGCCGGCGCCATCGTCAGCTACAGCCTGTACACGGTGAGCGCCGAGACCGTGGCCATGCACGGCACGACCAGCCTGATCTACACCGTGCCCTTCGTCATGTACGGCATCTTTCGCTACCTTTTCCTGCTGCACCGGCGCGGTGGTGGTGGCGATCCGGCAGCGGCGCTACTGCGTGACGGGCACCTGCTTGGCGCATTTTCCTGCTGGCTGCTGACGGTCATTGCGCTGCTGGCCTGAACAAGGCGTAGAAAAACGCTGCAGCGTTCCTAAAGCGCGATCTCGACGCGCAGGCCAATGATATTGGCGCGCGGTGCGTTGCTGGCGCCGCCCGGATGGCTGATCGTTTGTACCACCGGTTGCAGTGCGAAATAAGGCGTGATGGCTGCACGCCAGGTGAGCTCCAGTGCTTCTTCATGGGCGGCCGTATTGCTACCCTCCGTCGATTGCGCCGTGCGGTACTTCGAAGACAGGCGCGATTGCGTCCAGCCAAAGGCCAGCACATCGTCGGGCCGGCTGGCCAGCGGGCCGCGCAGGCGGGCACCGAGGTTCAACATGCGGTCGAGCGCAATCGAGTCGCCGTCAGAGCGGCTATGGCGGGCGAAAACGGTGAAATCGCGCCCTGCTTCGCCGAGGCTGAACAGCGTGCGCTCAGCCAGAATATAAGCGCCTTGCGAGGGGCGATTGATGTTGGTATTCAACAGGTCCGGTACCTGCGTGCTGTAGCGCCAGAAACCGATGGCGTACTTACTTACGCCGTCGTATTTTTGCGGCGTATCCGCTGCCGGGGTTTTGGGGTCGCTTGACGACTCAAAGGCGTGCCCTGATTCCGGCGGCATCCAGCCAAATTCAGCAATCGAAAAAATACCGTCGCCGTTGTTGAATTTGATCGCCGTACGTTTTGGGTGGTCGGGGTCGTTCGGGATGCCGTCGAGTACCGCGCCCATCAGGTAGCGCGTACGATCGGCTGATTGCCATTTGGCGCGCAGGCCAAAAGCAGAATTGTTGAATACCGACGGGCCGCGCGTCAGCGCGAGGTCGGCCGGCGTGCCGAAGGGCGGTTGGGTAAGAACGCTGGCCGAGTCCATCGTAAAAAATTCGGAGTCGATCGGGAACAGGCCGCCCAGCAGCGAAAACTGATCTTCAAAAAAATTCTGCTGCAGCCAGGCGTGAAATATGCGCGTCGTTGGTACCGGCACTTCGATATTGCTGACGCCTACCAGGCTGCCCGTATGGCGCGCATTGATGCCGGCGCCGCGATTGTCCAGTATGTGCAGGTAGGCCGTCGCATCATCCCAGCCCGCCAGCTTGCCGAGATCGGCTTTGGCGCGCAGATCAAGGTTGCTCATGCTGCGGCTCCCCGAGCTGATGCCGCCGCGATTGCGCATCGTATCGACTTTCAGCGCGGCGTCGAGCGCCCAGCCGCTTTGCCATGCCGCACTGCGACTGCCGCCCCAGTCGCCGGAGAGCGTTGCTGTCGCGTAATCCGGCGCGTCTTCGGCATGTGTCGCGAGCGGTAGCGCAAGCGCGCCGCAGAGCACGGCAAAAAATCTGAAAAATGGTTTTGGCACGGGTGTTTCCCCTCTTTTATGTCGATTCAACGAACTCGCGTCGTCAAGCATAACAAGTTACGGATAATGTTTCGATCTATGCAGCGTAAAGCAGATTTTTCTCTTCCCTTGATGTCGCATGCGGGCAACAAGTCGAATAGAATCGGAGGCTGATTTTTCTGCGTAACTCGCCCATTTGCCGGAGAGCTTTTCTTGAAGACCAATCTGCCGATCACCCAGACCGAAGTTCCTTTTCCCAGGGGGCACTACATCGTTTCGAGGACCGATCTGAAGGGCATGACGACTTACGCCAACGACACTTTTCTGGCGATCAGCGGCTTCACGCGTGACGAATTGATCGGCAAGAATCATAACGTCGTACGCCACCCGGATATGCTTCCCGGTGCCTTTGCCTGGCTGTGGGATACGATCAAAGAAGGCCGTCCGTGGCGCGGTATTGTCAAGAACCGTTGCAAGAATGGCGATTTTTACTGGGTCGACGCGCTGGTTGTGCCGGTACTCAAGAACAACGAGATCACCGGCTATATGTCGGTGCGCACCGAGCCGAGTCGGCAGCAGGTGAGCGGTGCTGAAGCTTTGTACAAGCAGTTGAAGGAAGGCAAGGCCTCGATTCCCAAGCCCTCGGCCTGGATGCGCACGTCACTCAAGACAAAACTCAATGGCCTGGTCTTCTGGCTGATCGCCGCCCATATCATCGCTGCGGCTGTCCATCTGTTCGGGTCGGCCGCCGGGCTGTCTGCCGGCGCCGTTGAGCTCGGGTTGCAATTGCTTGGCGCCAGCGGCATCGTTGCAGGCGTTGCACTGCTGGTCATCCAGAATAAGGCAATGACCATCATCAACCGTATCATTGGTCGAATTGAAAATATTGCCCAGGGCGACCTGACCGACGAGATTCCCCTGCATCGGGTGGATGAGCTGGGCAAGCTCAACGACGCGCTGGTCACCATGCAGGCGCACCTCAAGGCGATGATGTCTGAGATTGCCGAGGCGGCCGATAAGGTGGGTCAGGGAGCCGACGTCCTGAGCGACGAGATGTCCAAAACGCGCAAGGTCACCGAGGTGCAGTCCGATGCCGTATCCAGCATCGCCGCGTCGGTCGAACAACTGGTCGTTTCGGTCAATGAAGTTGCCGATAGCGCGGCGCAGGCATCGCAAGCGGTGGGCGCCTCGCACGAGTTGTTGAACGAAGCCTCGTTGCGCATGAGCGAAAGCCACGACGCCTCGCAAAATGTGGTGACTACTGTGAACGGTGCGGGACAGACCATGGCCGAGTTGTTCCAGTCGATTTTCGCCATCAGTCGAATTAGTCAGGTGATTCGCGGCATTGCCGAGCAAACCAATCTGCTGGCCTTGAACGCCGCCATCGAGGCCGCGCGCGCCGGTGAGGCCGGGCGCGGCTTTGCCGTGGTGGCCGATGAAGTCAGAAAACTGGCCGAAAACGCCAGCAAGCAGACGGTCGAGATTTCCGCCAGCGTCCAGGAAATTCAGCGCATCACGCAGATCGCGGTGACAAGCATGGAGTCTGCCGGGGCGCATGTCGAGACGACGGGTTTTGCCATGAATGCGGCGCGTAGCGGGCTGGATGCCGTCTCGCGGCAAGGCGAAGAAGTTGCCTCGATTTCCCTGCGCATTGCCGACGGTACGCGTCAGCAGTCCGTTGCGGGCAATGATATCGCCAGCAAGGTCGAAGGCATCGTTGTCGGCATTGACCAGACATCCGTATCTATTGCCGAAGTGACCGCCAAGACACTGGAAATGAAAGAGACCTCGTCGCATCTGCGGCAGTTGATTGCTTATTTCAGGTTTATTCGGTGAGGGTTGGGGTTTTGTCTTTATCCCTATGCTCACCCCATCCCCCTCCCAGCCTCCCCCCAAATCACCCCAAATCAAACCCCGCAAACAGCCAATTCCGTACTATCCTCTCTCATTATAAAAGCTTGGCGAGTCCGTCTGACTTCTGAAAGCAATGACCGGGAAAGTCGATAGCCAGAATCACTGGCGAAACTCTGGATTCTTACTCAGCGGCGTGCTGGCCATTGCCGGCGTCGCGCTGTCTTTTGTCGACGCATGGCGTATTGCAGCCGCGCCCCTCTTGCTACTTTCCCTTGGCGGCGTGCTGTGGCTCGTGCAGCAAAAAAACGACGAGCTTACCCGTCAGCTGGCGACGCTGACGGCAAGTCATGACGCTCTGCAGCTTGATCACGCCGCGAGCAAACAACAGGAAGAAGACGTCCGTCTGGCACTGCAGGAAAGAGACGCCATCCTGCACAACGCACTGGTCGGCATTGTCTATCTCAAGCACCGGCGCATCATTTCATGCAATCGTCGTTTTGAGGAATTGTTCCAGTACGGCCCCGGCGAATTGATTGGCGTG
>JBIJCY010000419.1:0-2595 GCA_044344385.1 Rhodocyclaceae bacterium
AAGCAATAGCAGCGGCACTCATGAGACACCCCGATGCGCAGCGGCTTTATCCTGCGTCGAACGCAGGCGATCCATGTCGGACTGAAAGGTCACGTAATGCGGCATCTTGTAATGTGTGCAAAACCCCATGGCGTCCACACCGTCGATGTGCAACAGGACGAACTCGGCGTCCTCGCTGGGGTTATCGGGCTTGTCGCTTGCCCCCTTCTGAAGTGCGCGGTCGAGGATGGCCATCGAGATCGCCTTCACTTCGTTATGGCCGAAACAGGCGCCGTAGCCCAAAGAGAACATCGGGCGCTGCGTTGCGTCGCCGTCGCTTGCGGTGTACATCGCGGCAACCTCACATTCGGTCACAAGGACTTCACCGGCTTCCACCGGCTCGCCGGTGACCGGATGCGGCAGCAGCAGCGGCACATAGCCAACGCGCAGCTCGGCGATCGTCGGGTGAACATCTCCGTAGCCGCGCATATTGGAATAGGCAATGCCCAGCATCGAACCGGTCTCTGCGCGGGTCATTGTCGCCATTGCCGCGCTGCGGCTAACCGGAAAATGCAGAGGCTCGCGGGTAATATCAAAAGCCGCTTCGCAATGCGCCGGAGCGGGCGGCAGCAGGCCCTCGGCGCGCAGTGCGTCAATCACTTTCGGAAAACTGTCAGGTAGATCGGCATCCGGCAAATCGCTCAGCCATTCGCGCGAAATCGTGCGAAAAGCCTCGCTGCTTTCGGCAAGATGCTCGAAGCGGAACAGGCGTTGCAGGTAATCGGGGGTCGGTCCGAGCATCTGCCCACCGGGAATTTCCTTGAACGCCGACGAAATGCGGCGGATCAGGCGCATGCCACCACCATCGTGCGCCTCGCTCACCGCCAGACGTGACCGCGTCGAGCGAAAGGCGCGCAGGTAGAAGGCCGCTTCCATCGAATCACCGGCCGACTGCTTGAGCGCGAGCGCCGCCAGATCAGGGTCATAGAGCCCCCCCTCGCTGATGACGCGACCGGTCAAAAAATGCAGCTGATCGCGGATGGTTTCGACGGCCAGCGGTGCATCACCGGCCCGGCTGCGCAGAAACTCAAGAGCGCGAGCGGCTTCGCGGATGGCGTTTTCCCCGCCTTTAATCGCTACATAAGCCATTTCATGCTCCCGTAAATTCGATGCGCGTGGTGCGCGGCAGAACAACGACACGATCCGGTGCGCACAGCACCAGATCGACACCAAGCGGAAAGTCGCCAACCCATACGGCGCGGCGGGCAAGCCATGCCGGATGCAGGCCGCTGACATGCAAAACACGATGACCGTCAATTCCCGGGCCGCGCAGATCAAGAGCAATGCTGCCTGCCTGCGGCGATGAGAGATCCTCGACATCAAGCACCAGCGTTGCACCCAGCTCAGGCGACTCAAGCGTGCCGAGGCACGGCTGAAAATCGGCTGCAGGCGGCAGGGAACCATCGAGCAGGACGTAGCGCGCGTGCGCTGACGCTGCATCGGGTGCCAGCAGCAAACGGCGCTGGTCTGCGCCGAGTCGCCCGGTGGTATCGGCCAGCGTCACGGACTCGTCGAGCAGCAGCGCAAGAAACACCAGCGCTGCATCGGTGTCCGCGCTGCCGAGCATGACCTGCGTACCCGGCCGGGCAAACCCGTCAAGCACCGCACGAAAAGCCTTCTGCTGCGCTTCGGGCAACCAGCAATCGTTGAGCTTCATGGCGCGTCCTCGTCGTCAGCCTGCGACAACAACGAAAAGTCGACGCGTGTACGTTTGAGCATGGCTTGCCGTTCGGCACGAATCCGGGCACGGGCACCCTCACCGCTTACCGCCAATGCGTCGACGATTTCAGCGCCGGGCAATCGATGCGCCCAGACAGCATCAAGCACGGCGAGTGCGTACGCGAGGTCGGCGTCATCAGCCATAACCACGGCACCCCCTTCGAAACGTCGCTCCTGCGCATCGACCAATGCGATAGCAGCACGCGAGATAGGCACTTCGCCCAGAAAAAACGCCTGGTGCATCACCGAATCGCGCCATTGCATCAGCGCCAGGCCGCTTTCAGCCGGCTGTAGCGGAATCACAGAAAACCCCGCAACCAGCGTACCCGCCACACCGAGCACCTGCTCGCGTTTGGCCGCCAGCAGGCAAGCGCCAAGCGTGCCCCGGTCAATCATCACTTTCTCATTGCCGATCCGGTTCATATAAGCCGCGCCCGCAGACGTGCCGAGAACTGGTCGAGCAGGAATACGACGATGAAAATGGCGATCAGAATAGTCGCCACATGGTCGTACTGAAACATGTCGAAGCGCCCCTTGAGTTCCTGCCCGATACCGCCGGCGCCGACCAGGCCGATCACCGTCGCCATGCGCACATTACGGTCGAGAATATAAAGCGTGTATGCGATGTACTGCGGCAGAACCTGTGGCAGCACGCCGTACCACAATGTCTTGAGCTTGCCGGCGCCAATCGCCTCCAGCGCCTCCTGCGGTTTCTTGTCGGCGTTTTCAATATCCTCAGCGTAAAACTTGCCGAGAAAGCCCGCTGCGTGCAAGCCAAGTGCCAATACTCCGGCGATCGGCCCGAAGCCAGAGGCCAGCACAAGAAAGAGCGCAACG
>JBIJCY010000098.1:0-9542 GCA_044344385.1 Rhodocyclaceae bacterium
TTTTTTGCCCGGAGGTAGCTAGTATTTAGCGGTACGATCGTCGCCCCGTTGCCAGTCGCGCGTCACTCGCCAACCCAAGGAGACCAAATCAAGCGGCAGACGGCCGGAAAGTGATCCGGGAAATTTTTTCATCGCCCCAGATCGCACGCCGGCCGCTCTCGCATATCCACCAGAGGCGAGCTTTTGCCTCCCGCAACAGACTCGCTGCGGTGACAGCGAGTCTGGCAGCGGAAACAATAATAGTAGTTGCCGGTCATGAAGTTCTGCCACAGTTCGCGCAAGGCGACGCCGTCAATCACCGCTCGCGCCTTCGCATCGCGCTCGAAGAGATCGGACATGAAGCCCTGAAAAGAGCGAAAACCATAACGGAAAATGTGATCGCCGCACTTCTTCTTGTCGATCTTGCCGCCGCCCGACAGCGCACCGGTCGGACAGGCCTGCACACAATCCAGACAATGATCGCAGACGTCGTCGGCCAGCGCCCGGTCAGCATCGAGCGGCGCATCGGTGACGACACCACAAATGCGCACCGCCGAACCAAAGTCGCGCGTCACCAGGAGCCCGTTTTCTCCCCATGAGCCGAGCCCGGCGTGCACCGCCGCATCGCGCCAGTTGATCTCGCCCCGCATGCCGTTTCTGGGCGCCTTCATATCGAGAGGAATAAAGGCCGGCACGGCCACCGCGCCGTAACCCTGATCCTCGATTCGCCGGGCCACTTTATGCGCGGCGCGCGCGCATTCGTCATAGGTATGAATGGTGTCGAACTGACGGATCTGGTTTCTCGGACTGTCCAGCGCCGTGAGGCTGTGCCGCGTGACGACCACGACGACACGCGTCGCACCCGCCAATACCCGGCGAAGATTCTCCGTCTGTTCGGACATCGACGTAGCGTCGGCTATTCCGACCAGGTCGGCACCATGGGCAAGCGCCGTCATTTTCACCTGATCGGTCAGCGTCATGGCCAAAGCATCGGCACTCACCAGCGGACGCCGGTCAAAATCCTCGTTGCGCGAATCCTGTTGGCTCATCGCTACTCCTCATGTCGTCAAGCGCATTGTCCATGCGAAATCAAAAAGATGTTTGAAATCATGCGAAGCCGGCGAGTGTCGCCACAGCGCTGCCCACAAAAACGCCCTTCGCTTCGACCTGGCCTTTCATGGTAAAACTATCGCCGGCTGTCGATGCTGCCGCTCAGTCATTTACCCCACAACAGAGGAGACATCAACAATGAATATTCAAAATTCAAAGACGTTCGCCACATCGCTGTGCAGCGTGCTTATCACGCTTCTTCTATCGACTCTGGCAATTGCCAGCGACACACCACCCGAGAAAGCAGTCGGTATCAGTGGCGCGGCTGACGCCATTGGCACCGTTGATCTGGCTCCACACACCCTGCCTGGCGCAACTGGCGATTACGAACTACGCGCCCGCGCTGTCGGCCTGGCACCGGGCGGCGCTATCCCCAGCCACCCGCACGCCGGTCGGCCGGGCGTTGTCCGCGTGACCAAAGGTACGGTTATCGAATACCGGGGCTCAACGTCACGCACCCTGCAACCGGGTGACTACTGGTTCGAAAACAACGACACCGTGCACTGGTTCCGCAACCCCAGCAATACCGAAGCGGCCGAACTCTGGGTGGTCGATCTGGTCCCGAAGAAAAAATAGGCCATTCCCGTTTTGGCCGATAACAACAGGGGGCCTGCCTCCTTGTTGTTACGTTGGAGCAAGCGTCTTTCGCTTCCAGGCATAAACGGCTGCGATCATACCGGCACCCAGCAGCAGCGCTGCCGGCAAAATAAATTGCAAACCTTGCAGAACAGGATTCTGCGGCAGCAATTGGCTGGCAAAACCGATGCGGGCAAAACTGGTCAGCGCCAGTACCGAAAAAAAACTGCCTATGAACATGCCTTCAGAACCACGCGTACCGAACGTTGACGCCTGTTCCATCAGCCCGGCGAAAGCCGCCGCCCAGCCAACGCCGGCAAGCATCTGCAGCAAAACAAGCGCCCCCAGACTACCAGCCGTAGCGGATGCGTAGCTGACGAGTGCGGTCAGCACGATGCCGCCACCGGCCACGACCAGCGCGCCGAAGCGTTTGATCACAGCCCCCACGCCAAGCAAGGCCGCAAAAAAACCGACCCAGAGCAAAGGCATCAACCAGGGCAGATTTTCCTTCGTGGAATGCGCCAAATACTGGGGTGCCGCATTGAGAAACGCATGCAACTGAAAACCACCAGAAGCCAAAGCCAGCACTACCAGCAAAGGAACATAAGCCTGAAAAGCGATGGGCTGCGGCTCACCCGCTTGGACCGCGGGTGCCTCACGGCCAGAAAAACGCAGCAGCACCAACACGGCGGCCAGCAGGGTCAGTGCAGAAACCGCAAACGGCAAACGCGGATCCGCACCCTTTAGCAGCATCCCGAAAAAAGGTGACAACGCTGAAGCGAGCGCCATACCGCTCGCATACCATAGGACCAGACGGCCCTGCTGCGCAGCCTTCGCTCGCTTGGCGAGCAAGACCATTGTTGGCGCCCGGACCACCGAAGCGCTAGTCACCCAGATGAGCAGAATGCCAATGAGCACCGCCGGCGAAATATTCCCCAGCATCGGCAACAAAAGAAAAGCCACTGCGGAAATCGTCGCCAACCACAACAGCAGGCGCGCCAGTTTCCGATAGCCGTTGCTCATGCGATCAGCGACCACGCCAAACGCTATATCCATCACCGCAAAGATCAGCTGATCGGTCATCAGCAAAAGAGGCAGCCAGGCCACCGCAATGCCCGCTGATTTGAGCAGATCGGGAAGGAAAATTACGTAAACCGTCCAACCGAGCGTAAAGAAAAACTGCACGCCAGCCAGCGCTGGTCCCGCAGCAGATTCTGTGTCGATAACCGAATTATTCATGCGAAATCGGACAACCCTGTCAGCACTTGGTTTCCAGCTGTTCGAGTTTTCTCGAACGCCAGTCAAGCACCGCCTTGCGCACATGCATCTTTGCCGCCAGCGCGGGGTATTGCGCCAAAATCACCCCGGCGGCAAAGTCGGCAAGAAAATCCGACTTCAATTCGGCGCGGGTGCGATCGACGCCGATTTCCTCATAGGGCACCGACGCAAGCAGCAGGAAGCCGTCATCAGGAATCCGCCCACTCGCCATGTTGGCCTCAATGATGCCGGCCGCCTTGCCTACCGGGTCAGCGAGTTCCGGGCTGTACGGGCCGACGATCAAGGCCAGATTCGGCATGTGCAAGAAATCGAAGCCGCGACCGAGACAGATCATCCACTCGCGGTGCTCGATATCTGCGGCACGGTGCATCTTGCGTACCTCAGCGATGTGCGCAAGATTGCCGGCAAGCAGCGGGAGAAGATCGCGACGCACCTGCAGGGTCATGTCAGGAAAAAGCTCGGCAAGCTGCAGCATCAACGCATCTTCGCCCCCCTCGGCAATCAATGACAGATCCATGATGGTGCCGTCTTCACCGTGCAACAACAGAGCGTCCTCATCCGTTTCGAAGCCACAGAGCACCGGATAGACGGTATCGTGACCAAGGCCGAAAACGGATTCAACCTGCGCCTTGATGCGACTGGTATGGGCCATCGCTGCAGCGGTATCGAAATTGAAGCCGGCACAACCGCGAAGGATGTCACCACGTGAAAAGTGATAGGTGATCAACAGCAGAACGCGACGGCCATCGCGCACGCAGCGCTGCACGTACCCCGCGAGTACTTCGCCGAGATGCGGCCAGCCAAGGTCGAACATCCCGCCGAGATTACGGAAGGGCTGAATGATGCCAAGGGGCGTATTCGTCGCGACCGGGATGTTGATGCGTCCGTCCATGCATTTCAGCACAGCAATGGCGGTCGGGTGCCTGGCCAGATAGCGCTCGCGCGCCAGCCAGTTCTCCGGACTGCAGAAGCGCGAGGAATAATCGCGCGCCCTTTCGAACAGCCAGTCAATACGCTGCTTGATCGGTTTTCCGTGGATGTCCATCGCGATACCTCGCCCGGTGCGGTATCGGCAGATTGTAGCGCGGAGCGCGCCCGCGCTGGTGATTGGAAACGAACGCCCTAGAGCACACCCGGGTCAATCAGACCGCTTGCTTCTTTTCCTTCGACAGAACCGCCTCTTCGCTAGACACAGGCTTCAATCGGCAGAATTCGCCTACATCCCCAGTGACTTGAGGAAATCGTCCTGCTCGGTCAAATCAGCTGGCCGGGGGGTGGCTACAGGCGCAGGAGCAGCAACTGCAGACGCGGACGCCGCATTGGCCTGTGCGATCAACTCATCCGGATCCGGCGCCTGCTGGGTTTCAAAGTCATTTAGCTTGATGAACTCGGTGCGGTCGATGGCCAGCTCGAGATAGAAAATATTGTTGCTTCCCGTAAAAAACGTCACTCGGCGGGACTCGGGCTGATCTAGGTTGGTGTCGACGCTCAGCATCACTTGCTTGTGCAAGGCCAGCATTTTCGGCTGGCTCTGTGTGATGTGCGTCTGCAACTCACGCGCCACGGTGCTGGTGAAATCGCCGACGATCTGGTTCATCAGCTCGCCCATGACATTGCTCACCTCGTCCGAGGTATGCGAGCTGGCCAGTTCATCCTTCGCCATGCTCATGCTCAGCATGTAGCTCTGATACAACTCCATGGCGGAGGCGGCAGAGAAATTAATGACGACGAGACCGGAAAACCCCCCGTCGAACAAGACGAAACAGCCAATATCCGGCTTCAGGCAGGTCTTGGTAATCCGCTGAACCATGCCGGAATAACGAATCTGGCTGTGGGTTGCGGCGGTCAGCACCTTGGTCACCGAATTACACAGGCTGCGCAGAATGTCCTCGGTGCCGAATACGACGGAACTGTTTTGTATGCTCATGATGGTGTAGTCGTCCTGCCATGGAAGAATGCCCGTATATATAGCACAATCCCTGACGGCTTGAACAACCAGGCAAAAGTGAATCCCGAATCACCGCGCATCAACGGTGCCGCTCATGTTGCGCAGCGTCTTCGTGTTGAAAAGTCCGGCACGCCCGTTCAGGAAACGCCCCTCTGCATCGAAAACATAAATGATCGGCAACCGCCATTCGGGCAGCGGACCAAAATCATCGTCGCCGCGTATCGCGATCGGCAGTTCAAGCGCCCGCTCGGCGATGAACGCTTTCAGCACAACGGGGGCAAGCTCGGTACTGATCGCCAGAATGAAAAGCTTCGTGTGATCGGATTCATTCACGAAACGCTGAAGCTCCAACAGGCTCTTGCGGGAAGAAAGCGACGCCGGCGACCAGAAGACCAGCACCGAGGTCCGGCCCTTCCCATCGGCCAGCGTTGCGACCTGCCCGTCCAGCCGGTGACTGCTCATTCTCGACGGCGCAACACCCGCCTCCAAAGCCATTGCAGGCGCCTGGCAAGACAAGCTGGCAGCAACAAAAGCACAGCAAAGAATTGCGCTCAGGCTTCGTACGCTTTTCATACCCCTATCTCCAGCCGCATTCCGGGAGGCGGCGAGACGGCAGAGGCGCCGTCATCGTCAACTGCGCCTCAATTTTCGCACGGCTTTCGGCAGCTCATTCGTTGCTTATCGAAATGACCGCTGCCTGATCAAAGAATGACGTTCCGGCGATGCGATGAATGGAGCCGTGTTTTTTGAGAGACCGGTTCGCCCTAGCTTTCGCTCAAACAGCGCCAAGAATATCTGCTTTGGATTTTAAATTTGCAGCAATTGTTGGCAATTCGAACCAGAACTCGCTGCCTTCATTCGGCACGCTCAGCACGCCGATTCTGCCACCCATGCGTTCGATCAGACTTTTCGATAGAGCGAGACCAATGCCATGTCCTTCGACATTTTGTGACGTCTGGTGCAAACGTGAAAACGGCAGAAAGAGCTCAGCTTCGTCCTGCTGCGCGATGCCCACGCCGGTATCGCGCACGAAGGCATGGCACACCCCCCCGCGGCGTTCACAGCCGACCATCACCGACCCCTTGTCACGATTGTATTTGACCGCATTGGAAAGCAGGTTCAACAGCACCTGCTTGACGCGAATACGGTCGGCGAAAACACATATCGTGTCATCCAGCTCCTTGACGGCCAGCGTGATGCCGCGACGCTGCGCCTGTGGTTTGAGCAGAGCAATGGACTCGCGAATGAGCGGTGCCAAAGAAACCTCACCCATCTCCAGGCCGAGATGGCCGGTTTCTATTTTGGCCAGATCCACTAGACCACTAATCAGTTCCAGCAGGTGACGTCCACCTCTTTCGATGGCACTGAGCATTTCTGCCTGATCCGGCGTCGGCGGTTGCGTGTTGTCACTCTGCATGAGCTGCGAGAAACCGAGAATGCCATTCAGCGGCGTCTTTAATTCGTGGCTCATGTGCGCAAGAAATATGGTTTTCGCATGGCTTGCGGCCTCGGCTTCGACCTTGGCGACGATCAATTGCGCCTGCATTTCCTTGAGCAGGGTGATGTCAGTACGCACTGAAATGTATCTAACCGGCAATCCGTTATCGTCAAGCTGAGGCGTAATGGTAGCGTCGACCCAGTAGAAGCTGCCGTCCTTGCGCCGGTTGCAGACTTCGCCATGCCAGCTATGGCCTTGGCGGATGGTCTCCCACATCTTCTGGTAAAGCTCGGGTGGGTGCTGTCCGGATTTGACAATGCGATGATTGGTGCCGAGAAGCTCGGTGGCGCTATAACCCGAGACATCGCAGAAACGCGGATTGGCGTAAACGATATTGCCCTGGAGGTCGCCAATGCTGACGATGCTATGCCGGTCAATGGCCTGTTCGATGTGCATCAGATGTTCGGCGACGCGCTGATATTCCTTGCGGCTGCGCTTTAGCATGCGGGCACGTTTAGCGCGGGCGATCACTGCGGCCTGCAGCACCTCAATATTCACGGGCTTGGTGAGGAAGTCGTCCGCGCCAAGATCCAGCGCGGCCATTTGACGCTGAATGTTGGTTTCAATCGATAGAAACAGAATGGGGGTATCGGCCAGCGACTCGTCCTGACGCAGCAGCGCGGCCAGTTCAAGACCGTTGCATCCCGGCATGTACAAATCAGTGACGATCACGTCGGGCGCAAATTCGGCCACCAGCGCTGGGGCTTTGAGCGGATCGTTAACAACCCGCACTTCGATCCCCGCTCTCTTCATGGCGCCGGCGTAGTACTCTGTCATGATCCGGTCATCATCGACGAACAACGCACGAAAGGGGATGGTTTGCGTTTTTGCGGTGACGCCCTGGAGAATGGCGATCAGCTGGTCGGTGTCGATCGGTTTTTTGAGGAA
Organism: Rhodocyclaceae bacterium; assembly: GCA_044344385.1. Lineage (GTDB taxonomy): Bacteria > Pseudomonadota > Gammaproteobacteria > Burkholderiales > Rhodocyclaceae > CAJBIL01. Next base: position 7,278 of record JBIJCY010000098.1, read on the forward strand.
ACGCGTTGCCCCGAGACGCACTGCCTGGAGCCGTGCCTGCACGTCATCGGCGCTGGCCAGGCAAAACAGATGTGGCGGCGGCGCTAAGCGCTCCCGCAGCGCAAGGATGATGGCCTGTGTATGGTTATCGCGCTGACACAGGGAAAGATCGGCAACGATGGCCACTGGATAGTCATCTGCTTCTGCCTGCACCAGCGACTGCATTGAGGATATTGAGCGGGGCGCGAAGCCCGCATGGCCGAGCGCTTCGTGCAGCAGCGCATCAACGGCCCGGCTTTCAACAAAAAGTGCAATCCGGTTATTGCTGGTCGGGGAACTTGCGGCGATGCGTGTGATCAGCGAGAACGCAGGGGTAATCTGGGTGTCGAGCGGATATAGCTCGCGGCGCAGGTTGTCGAGCAGAAGATCAAGCTGCAGACGATCCTGATCGTCGGTGCCGCATTCCTGCATGCCTTGAAGAAAACTTGCCATCGAACGGGCCGTCTGATTTGCGCTAACCAAACCCTCGCCAAGCGCCTTCTCCGCCAGGGCAAGTACCTGATCTGTGATTGCAGGGGGAAGTCGCCGGGTGGGCGAATGATCAGGTGAAGCAATTCCGGCTTCGATCTCCGAAAAGCGGCGGTCAATTTCGCCGGATGGCTGCCGGGTTGGCTCCATGGTCACGGTCTTTCAGGCAAGTCGGGGTGAGTTACACGTATTTCGAGAATTTTGTCGAAACAGGCGTCGAAAGCTTTCGCCACGAGCGGATCAAAATGCGTCCCGGCCAGGCTGGCAATTTCACGCCGCGCGTCATCGGTCGTCCAGGCGTGCTTGTAGGGGCGCAGCATGGTCAGCGCGTCGAACACATCGGCGACGGCAGCAATACGTGCCAGGAGCGGGATCGCCTCGCCGGCCAGTCCGTGCGGGTAACCTGTGCCATTCCATTTTTCGTGATGATGCAGGGCGATATCATGCGCCGCCTGCAGCAGAAGAGAATCGTGCCCGTAGAGGATGCTGGCACCGATGGTGGTGTGTTTTTTTATGGTGGTGAATTCTTCCGCTGTGAGCTTGCCGGGCTTGAGCAATATTGTGTCCGAGATGCCGATCTTGCCGACATCGTGCATGGGACAGGCGTTCAACAGAAGGTCCAGCGACCATTCAACCAGCCCCAATTGGCGACCAATGGCCTCGGCATAAAGACTCATGCGTTGAACATGCACGCCGGTTTCATTGTCACGAAACTCGGCCGCGCGAGCCAGTCGCCGAATGATCTCCAGTCGTGTCGAATGCAACTCTTTGGTTCGCGTGCATACAATCTCTTCCAGCCATTGGTTTTGTTGGCGCAGTTCCAGGTGCAGGCCACGGGTTTCCAGCAGGTTGCGTACGCGCACGGTGAGTTCGGCCAGATCGACCGGCTTGGCGAGAAAGTCTTTTGCGCCGGCATTGAGCGTAAGCAAGCGCGTATCGCGATCTTCTTGAGCGGTAACCATAATGATCGGAATTTGCTCGCCGTGGGCTTTGTTCGAAATGGCCGAAAGCACCTCAAGCCCCGACATTACCGGCATGTTGTAGTCGAGCAGCACCAGATCGAAATCTTCGGCCTGAAAGCGCGCCACCGCTTGCACCGGGTCGGTTTCCGTCTCGCATCGGGTGTAGCCGATTTGGCGCAATGCCTGTCGGATGAGCAACAGATTGTCCGGTTCATCATCAATGGCCAGGATGCGAGTCAGTTCTGCTTTCATGCTTGCCAGCCTTCTTCTTTAGCAAAGCGTCATGGGGACGAACAGACGGGCTATTTGAGATAACTGGACGACGCGCCTGATTGCTTTTCCTGCGTCATTACCAAAGCTCCACTGCCGATACAGATTCAGGCGCCTGCGTCACCGTATACTCCCCGGCCTTCGTCAAAGCTTCGACGATGCCGGTAAAATTCTGATCAAGCTGTTTGCTGCGCTCAAGCAGCGTCAGAACACGTTCAACAGCGTCACGCGCGGTATTGCTGATGGTGCTTTCCTGTTTATCCGTCAACCCAAGGTGAACGTACATTCCCTCGATGGAGTCTGTCATCGCGTCAAGCTCAAGGCGGGTGGCGAATTGCATGTCATGATAACTGCCGCGTAACGCCTCAATCGCCTTACTGCTGGTATCGGCCAGTTTGCGCAACTCATCGGCACGAATAATCGCCTCAGTGCGCAAGTTGATGTTTTCCACAGCCGCTTCGGCTGCCTCCACAAGCGTCGCCGCATGATCGCGGATGCGCCCGCAAAAATCGTCATCCTCGATAGG
>JBIJCY010000420.1:0-2589 GCA_044344385.1 Rhodocyclaceae bacterium
AGGGTGTACAGCCAGTCCATGGTGCGCCGCAATAATTAAGTTTGCGGATAATACCAGCGCCTGATTTGATTGAAAAAGAATATTAAGTTAGATTGTTAGAACTATTTGTTATTTGAGAGATTGATTCCTCCTCCGATGAAACTCCAGCAACTACGCTATCTTGTTGAAGTGTCTCGCCACGGCCTCAATGTTTCCGAGGCTGCCGAAGCGCTGCATACCTCGCAACCGGGCGTTTCCAAGCAGATCAAGCTGCTTGAAGACGAACTCGGCGTGATCGTTTTCGAGCGTAGCGGCAAGCGACTAACAAGCGTTAGCGAGCCGGGCAGGGCAATCCTCGAAATTGCCGAACGCATCCTGCGCGAAGCCGAGAACATGAAACGCGTTGGTGAGGAGTTTTCCGATGGCGAGAGCGGTAGCCTGGTGATTGCCACCACGCACACTCAGGCACGCTATGCCTTGCCCTCCGTTGTTGCGCGCTTCGTCGAAAAGCACCCGAAAGTGCGCCTGTCGATGCATCAGGGCAGCCCGACGCAGATCGCCGAATGGACGCTCAAGGGCGAGGCGGACATTGCCATCGCCACCGAAGCACTCGACCAGTACCCACAGTTGCTGATGCTGCCTTGCTATCAATGGACACACTGCGTCATCGCCCCTGATGGCCACCCGGTGCTTGACGGGCGGCCCTTGTCACTGGCCGAGCTGGCGCGCTGGCCGCTGATTACCTACGACTCGGCCTTCGCCGGGCGCTCGCGCATCAACGCGGCGTTCGAGCGCGCCCACCTCACGCCGAATGTGGTGCTGGCGGCGATCGATGCCGACGTGATTAAAACCTATGTGAGTCTTGGTCTGGGGCTCGGCATCATTGCCCATCAGGCCTACGATGTCGTGCGCGACGCCGGGTTGCAGGCGCTCGAAGCCGGCCAGTTGTTTGGCTCCAACACCACGCGCATCGGCTTGCGGCGCGGCACGCATGTGCGACGCTTTGACTATGATTTCATCGAACTGTTTGCCCCGCAGCTAACGCGCCGCGCCGTCGATATGGCGATGACCGGGCATGCTGACGAGTATCAGTTATGAGCCGTGCCATGAAGTCATTATTGATGGGCTTTGTCGTGGCTTTCCAGTCGTTGTGTGCATGGGGCTTCGAGTCGGCTCGTACGCAAGAAATAAACGAATGCCGAAGCGGGGAACTGATGACCTGGGGCGACGGGCAGGATCGCCCGGTCACGGGTTTGCCTTTGGTGTTTGCCTATGAACCCGCGCTTGCGCCGGATGGGTTCTCGCCCGCGTTGGTCTCCGGGATGGTCAGCAAGGCGGCCGTTGCGTGGTCGCAATGCGGCGTACCCGTTCAGGTCATCAGTGGAGTCGGCAGTGCCGGGCAGCAAAAAGGGACCATACGAATCCAGTGGAATGAGCAGGGCAGCGGCGGCAATTTCGGGCTGGCAAATCTTGGACAACGCACTCTTTCTCTGAGCCCTGCCGCATTTGAACTCCTCAAAAAGATAAACCCGGCGCATGACGCCCGCGAGACGCTGCAAATGGTGATTTCGCACGAAATGGGGCATTTTTTCGGCTTGCTTGCTCATTCACGGCGTTGTGTCGATGTGCTTTCCTATTACGACAACGGCAAGGGGGAGAAATGCTACAGCCGGGAGCCTTCGCAAATGCGCCTGGTTACCGAGTATCGGCATGTGTTGCCCACGGCGTGCGATATCGAGCGCTGCCGCAAGGTCAATGGAATGCCGCCCCTGTCGGCGGGTCGATTGCGATGATTTCAAAAACTCAAAGGGATTACATGACGACACATGCCAGCCTATCAACACCTTCACCATGGGTCAGCCGTTATGCATCGCTGATTCCAAAAGGCGGCGATGTTCTTGATCTGGCATGCGGTGGTGGCCGGCATACACGCTTGTTGGCCGGTTTGGGTTACAAGGTCGAGGCGGTTGATCGCGACACTGCGGGGCTTGGTGAGTTATTTGCGCTGGACGGGGTGCATGTGTGTCAAGCGGATCTCGAAGCGGGTGAATGGCCTTATGAGCAGCGCAAATTTTCCGGCATTGTTGTCACCAACTATCTATTCCGCCCGCGTTTGCTAGCGTTATTGGCAGCACTGGACGATCCCGGCGTATTGATCTACGAAACCTTCATGATCGGCAACGAGCGCTACGGCAAACCGTCGAATCCTGATTTTCTGCTGCAGTCTCAGGAGATGCTGGGTTGGGCCAGGGATAACGCCCTGTCTGTCGTGGCTTTCGAAGAGGGTTATATCGATCTGCCAAAGCTGGCGATGGTGCAGCGGCTGTGTGCCGTGCGTGGTGCGGTGGTCGGCAGGCTTTGATCAGTTGCCGGCAATCTGGCGTGCGATGGCGTTGATGCCGGTTGGTGTCAGATCATCGGCAGCGAAGGTTCGTGGTACGCCAAACCCTGTGTAATTGCGGTTTTGCGAGCGGTTGTACAGTGGGTCGTAGTGCAGTTCGAGCAACTCGCTGACCAATTCGCGCCATTGCTTGTTGCTCACATACTCGTGCCAGCGTGCGATGATTTCGCGGCTTTGCAGATTGCGCAGCGCTTCGAGGCGTGAGTTGA
>JBIJCY010000421.1:0-2586 GCA_044344385.1 Rhodocyclaceae bacterium
GTCGCAACTGAAAATGCTGCTTCAGGGTGCGTTCCAGTACGCGAAAATCGAAGCCAAGATGATGAAAGTGGTAACGGAGTCCAGGATGGATTTCTGCGACCGGCCGTTGTAATGGCGGGTGACCCGCTAGTGCTTTGAAGATGTTCCTGGGAATGGCGTCGAATTCTCCGTAGCGACGAGACGCACGAAACAGGCCTTTAAACAGCGCGGGGAGAAACAACTCATGGGGAACGCCAATTACTGCAATACCGGCAGGCTTCAGCAGTCGATGAATCTCGGCAATTGCCAAACCTGCTTCTTTCTCTGGCAGATGCTCGAATACCTCCAGAGAAAAGATGTAGTCGAAGCTCTCGGACTCGATCGATCCCAGGTCGTCCGCAAAGCGCATTGATCCGAAAGCTGCCAGCTTTTCTCGTGCCTCTGCCATCAACGATGGGGTGGGTTCATAGACCCATGGCTCAACGCTGGTGGTGCCGGCCATCTGGCGGACGAGTTCGCCATCTCCGGCTCCAAAGTCAAGCACACGCAGTGAGGCGGTCGCGTCGGCATCTGCTAGAACAGCCAGCGCATCAGTAAAGCGCCGGCGTTGCAGCCATCGCTTTACTGAGTTTGAGTCGCGCGTTGTTATGTCAGCATATGCCATAGAGAGACACGAAGGCCAGCGTCTAGCTTGAGAGGCACGCGCCGGCCTTATTGCGCGGGTTCGCTCGAAGCGCGGGTTGGGCAGCACGGATAACGAAAAGACTGAGCATGAGTTTCGCCGGCTGGAAGAAAAGCCTGCCTGACATCACCATGTTGATCGCCATCCTTCATCAAACCCGCCGAATTGCCGCACTCTACCGACGGTTCCGCTCCTTCGATTCAGGGAAAAAACGGGCAAATACCCGGCAGCGCAAACGCCAATGCCTGACTACAGCCCGTGCGATGCAGGAAAAGCCAAACCGCCGGTCTGCAGTGGCGCTGACGGCGCCGTGTAGAATTCGCGCCGTTCTGGTTCCGATCCGGTGTAGCCCCTGATGGCAGCGCATTCATCCCCGCATTCATCCCATGTGGCAATTTTTCTTTGCACCCATCAGGGCGAGCGTTTCCTCCCCCGGCAGCTCGATTCCGTAGCCGCCCAGACCCACACCGATTGGCGCATCTGGGCCTCCGACGACCACTCCACGGACGGCACGCTGGATGTTCTGCAGGCCTACCGGGAGAAATGGGGCGAGGACAAGATCTCCTGGGTGCGCGGCCCCGGCCGGGGCTTCGTCGCCAACTTCCTGACGCTGGCCTGCACACCCGGAACCAACTCGGCCTACTACGCGTTCTGCGACCAGGACGACCTCTGGGACCCCGACAAACTGGAAGTGGCGCTGGCCTGGGTTACCTCCATCCCCCCACATATCCCGGCTGTCTACGGTGCCCGCACCCGCCTGATCGACGAAGACGACCGCGTGATCGGGCTGTCACCGCTGTTCCCGCACCCCATGTCATTTGCCAACGCCATCGTCCAGAGCGTGGTCGGCGGCAACACCATGGTCTTCAACCACGCCGCTCGCGCGCTGTTGATGGAGGCAGGCGCCGACCTGGACATCCAGACCCACGACTGGTGGCTGTACATTCTCGCCACCGGCTGCGGCGGAGTACTCCATTACGACCCGGTGCCCAAAGTTGGCTATCGCCAGCATTCGAAAAACATAGTGGGTTCCAATCTCGGCTGGATACCCCGCTTCCGCCGCGCCTACCGGCTGCTGATCGGCCGCTTCCGGCGCATGAACGACCGCAACTTCGTGGCGCTCCTGCGGGTTCGCCACCGCATGAGCCCGGAAGCGCTGGCGGTGCTTGAACAGTTCGAGCGTGCACGCCACGCCTGGTTATTGCCACGGATCATCGGCATCCGCAAATCCGGGGTCTACCTGCAAACCACCATCGGCAATCTCGGCCTGATTGCCGCGACCTTGCTCAAGAAGCTGTAAGGCCCGCGCGGCCCACCGAGCTGGCGTGCGCCAGTAGCGAGGCTACAAGTAGCGTGGCGCATCCATTCGCCAAAATCGCGCCGACAGGTACCCTTCTCTGATGGCTCCTGGACTTCTCGAAGGGTGGCGGGTTGCAATGGCCTCGAATCAACGTTCTTCCCCCTCTCCCCGAGCCTCTTCCACACGGGGAGAGGGAGATCTGCGCTCACCGCCGTCTCGCCAGCGCCGACTTTTTGCAGCATCCTGCCATCGGGCACGATGACGCGAAATCAGCGGTCACGTTCTGCGAAATGCGCAATACGCACACGTTGAGAATTGGTGTCGAAGTGGTTTGAAGCAGAGAGAATGATCCCGGCGCCCACTCACGTCTGGTTGGTGGTGGAACCCATCGACATGCGCACCGGCATCGACGGCCTGTCGCAGCGGATCCAGAATTTTCCGCGACTCACGATTCAAGTCCGTGATTCAGCACCAGACTATAATTGGCTATAGTTTCATATAAAGACAGCAAATCCGCAGTCCAACACAGTCCAAGGCGCGCGAGAAACCCTTCTTGACAGTCAAACTATAAATAACTATTATTTATAATAATTTTAATAAAATACAATATATTAATGTAAAGGTG
>JBIJCY010000422.1:0-2577 GCA_044344385.1 Rhodocyclaceae bacterium
TCCGGGCGGTAGGCGCAGCGCATACTGCAGTATGGCTGGCGATTCAAGGGGGTTGGCGCGAAAGCTTACTGCCGAGGAAAAGGCAAAACGCGCACGGCTACGCACCGGTTCTTTGCTCACTGCTTCCAGTGAGGGGGCAAGTTTGCTGTCGGGTGGCAGGGTCGTTGGCATGTCGAGCGCGAGTAGCCAGTGTTGGTTGTGTGCTTCGAGCGTGCTTTCGTATGCGTAGATTTTTCCAGTGAATTCAATCGATGGCTTCGTGCGTGCAGCAGCAACCGTTTGATCCCGGGCGCGCCAGGTGAGTCCGTCGTATTCATCGAAGCTTGGGCCGCGCCAATACAGCGCCGATTTTTCGGGGAGGTCGCCGGAGAAGCGCACGCGGAAGGCAATGGCGCCTGATTGAATCAGGTTGCTCAACGAGCCCGGTGCCATTTTCTCCGACAGTCCGGTCATGCCGGAATAGGCGTCTTGCGGCAAGCCCCAGAGCGGCCCGGCTATACGCGGAAAAAGAAGGTAAAGAATCAGCATGAAGGGTAGCGCTTGCAACAGCAGCAGGCCGGCGTAGCGGGCGATCGTGGTAACCGGCTGGGCGCCGCCGTGCAGGCGGATCAGCGTTGCCGTAAGTAGTGTCGTTGCAGCCAACAGCCAGAGGCCGGTGGGGATGCTTTGCGAATAGAAGTAATGGGTGAGGAGCAGAAAAAAGCCGAGCATGACGACGACCAGTGCATCGCGGCGAGTGTGCATCTCCATCGGTTTTAGCGCCATGAAGAGAACCAGCAGGGCGACACCTGCGTCTCTGCCAAACAGCGTGTGAAACTGCCAGCCGACACCGGCAACGCTGCCGGCCACCAGCAGTACTAGCGGGACGCGGCGCGGCAAGCGGTCACGCTTGAGCCACAGCCAGATGCGCCAGATGAACAGCGTGCCAATGAGCGCGGATAGCCATGGCGGCAGATGTTCCACATGCGGGCCGGCGGTGGCCAGAGCAACGGCCAGCAGCCAGGGTGTTGCGCCGTGTTCGAGCGGCTCAGTCTTGTGCTTCGCCATAGAGGGCCAGTGCTTCGAGGCAGGCGTCGCGATGTGCGTTGCCTTGCGCCATGTCAATTTCCCGGTCGGGGAGTCGTAGTCCGTAAAGCGCCTGCTTCTCCTCGGCGGCCAGCACCCAGCCGGCGAGTATCGAAAGTCGCGTTTCCGAATTGCAATCGTCTGTCGTCAGCGCCCAGTCAAGCCATAACTCCTCGGCGGCGCCGCCGGCAAACTGTTTGACCAGGAGAGGACGGTTGGCAAAATCGCGGGCGACTGCTTTCCAGGCAATATGCCGCGTCGGGTCGCTTGGCTGGCGCAGACGCAAGCCGGTGAAGTCCTCTTGCCCACTGTCGCCCCGTTGCTGGCCGGAGTGTGGGGCTGGCGAAGGCGGTGGCAAGGGTGTGTCGATCGGGCGTGGATAGACGAGGCAGGACAGGGGCGGGTGCGGGTAGCTCCAAGCGTAGAACAGGCCAAGCGGGTAGCAGGTAGATAGGGTGATGTGGCCGGGGTTAAGCTGGCCGCGTGCACTGGTTGCAAAGGGGATGGCGACCGTCGCCTTGGCACTGGCCGCTATATCGAGCGACGTGCCGGGTTGTTTACCGAAGCAGAAATCGAGCGCGCGCCGCGCCTGTTTCCGTGTGTTTTCGAGGTGCACGGGAAAACGTGCGATTTCGCCGGCAAATACCGACTCGGCACGTCCCGGTGTCAAGCGCAGGGTGACCAGGTTACGAAACGCGTGCACCATGGCGACGATGCCTAGTCCGGCAAGCAGGAACACTAGCGCGTGACCGAGACTCAGGTTGTAGTTGATGGCACCGATCAGCATGACGAGCAGAACAACGGCAAACAGCAAGCCCGAGCGAGTCGGAATGATGAAAATCCGACGCTGTGTGAGGATGATAGGTAATTGCTCGGCACGGCCGATGCGAAACAGCCGTTGCCAGAACAATTGCAGTGGGCGCATCAGGCGAGTGGTGTCGCGTGAATCAGCGAGGTAATGTCTTCCAGGCGTGCCTGGCTGCCGCTGCTGGCGAGTCGCAGCCGGTGGCAGGCGACGCCCGGTAGAACAGCCTGTACGTCTTCAGGCAATACCGTTTTTCGTCCGTCGATAAATGCCCAAGCGCGGGCGGCCGCGAGTAGCGACAGCGCGGCACGCGGGCTGAGGCCGTGAATGAAGGCGGGGCTGCTGCGTGTCGCTTCGACGAGCAATTGCACGTAATCCAGCAAGGCTGGCGAAGCATAAGTCGCAGCGGCTTGCGCTTGCAGCGGCCCGAGTTGGTCAGGTGTGAAACAGGCGGAAAGTGTTGGCAATTGATCACGTCGACCGCCGCCTTCAAGGAGTGCCCGCTCGGCATTGTGATCAGGATAGCCAAGTTCGACTCGCAGCAGAAAGCGGTCAAGTTGCGATTCCGGCAATGGAAATGTGCCGATCTGGTGTGAAGGGTTCTGTGTGGCGATGACGAAGAAAGGGTCTGGCAAAGGTCGTGTTTCACCCTCAGTCGTGATTTGCCGTTCTTCCATTGCTTCGAGTAGGGCGCTTTGTGTTTTTGG
>JBIJCY010000099.1:0-9450 GCA_044344385.1 Rhodocyclaceae bacterium
CTCTTCAGGACTCAAGCTTACCAACGTTATGGCAAGAGAGGCGGCATCCGATTCATTTTGGTCTATCTTGGCGAAACGATCAAAGAACTGGAATGTTCACGTCCTACCCTTTTCAACTTTTAATCAGAGTTAGAATTGAAATCCGAACTCGCGGAATGTGGGGCATAGCAATCTCCCAACAATACCGTTGCGTCATTCGTTGATCTGCCTCACGGTCACATTGAAGGAACTCACAAGATGCAATCCGAGCAAGAAAACAGATTTAGCCGGATCACAAACCAAATCAAGGAATACCGCGAATGGGGCACCCTGGCACAGGAACAAACAGGGAAGAGCCTATTCACGCAACTGAAGGAAATCCGCGCCTTGAAAAGCTACGGCGGACAATGCGGAATATCAGATTACTACTGGTACAAACTTTATGACGACCGCTACCTGATGGGCGGTGGCGCGCGTGACTTTCTCGGCTGGCGCTTGCAACAACAATTCAGCCTTGCACTCAACCCGCGAAATGCCGTGCTTCCCGCATGGGACAAATGCGTCTTCATGCAGCTAGCGCATTCGGGTGGATTGCCCATCGCCCCCGTAAGTGCGTGCTTCCATCCTGCAGACCGCATTTCAGAAGTACTTGGAAGGCACCTCAGAAGCGAGGCAGAGGCAGCAAGCTATCTTCGCGACCCTTCGATTTATCCGCTATTTGGCAAACCAGCCTATTCGCAGCAGGGCTACGGATCCGAGTACCTTGAAGGCTACGACGCAGCCTCAGACAGCCTGAGACTGCTTAACGGCAAAACAATATCAATCGAAATTTTTCTCAATCGATTAAAAGACAAAGTCGATCATCGATTTCACAAACCTGAATGCGGCTTTCTGTTTCAACAAGCCTTCACTCTCGCACCGGAAATTCATGCGCTGACAAACTGGTCGGCGATCTGCGGCGTACGGGTTATATGTCTCAACGGCCCTGATGGAGTTCGGCCTATCCGGGCAATCTGGAAAATAGCAGCCCCACCAAATCACGTGGACAATTTCAGCCTGGGGAAATACGGAAATATGCTGGCCGACGTCGACCTTGTGACCGGCGAAATCAGCAGAGTAGTCGGCGGTTTCTGGCCAAAGACAAAGATCTTGTTGAACCACCCGTTCTCGGGCCAATCGATGGCAGGTTTCAAGCTTCCCGGATGGAACAAAATACTCGATGCCTGCCATCGCGGCGGCGCTATCTTCCCGTTGATGAAAATTCATCACTGGGATTTTGCCTTGACCAGCGAGGGACCGATGATTCTTGAACTGAATGATATGGGAGGGACTGAAATCGCTCAGGTTCACGGCCACGGTCTGCTAACACAGGAAACGCGCGAATTCCTCAAGCGCTATGCAAATACACAGACTCATCCATGGATCAATTCGTTTTGACCTGATCGCTGTCGCGCCAGCATAATCCATCAGAGATTTAGCGCTATACCCAGGATTTCCAAAATTCCAATTATCGAAACACTTACGATCCACCACATATCACCGGAATCTGTAATGAACACTATTTTTTCAAACCTATCGGCGGCACGCTTAGCGGATGGAAAACCGGCGTATCGACAGTTGACGGAAGCGCTGAAACTTCGGCTTCGAAAATCACCAATCGGGATAAGTGAGTACTTTGAATACGGCATCTGGCATCGTTCAATAACGCCAGCCATGCGCGATGAATTTATCGGATGGAGGCGAAGTTCAGCTCTCGACCGCACGCTCAACGATGACTATTCACGCGTTCTCGCGAACGACAAGCTACTCAATCACCTTGTGTTACGCGACCGCGGCTACCCCACCCCAACTCCAATAGCGACTTACAGTTCTTGTGGACGTCAGATCGGCGATGAAAAAGTTCTTCAAACGGATGAGGAGGTGCGCAGGTTCCTAAATGGCGACGTCTACCCGTTTTATGTCAAGCCAATTTCAGCAGGCTATGGGCGCGGCGTTGTCGGGGTTGCCAGGCGAGAAGGTGAGCGTCTTCGCCTCCTTGACGACAGCTTGATTGAACTTGCCGAATTCATGGCGCCATTTTCCTTTGCGCCATATAAAGGCATGCTGTTCCAAAAACCACTCACAGCACACCCGGAAATTTCAGCGCTGACGGGTACTGAGGCGATCAGTTGCGTTCGCTTTATCTGCTTCATTACTCCAGCCGGCCCAACAATACATACAGCATTCTGGAAGATCACTACCGGCCGAAACATGCTCGATAACTTCTCGCATGGTGACTACGGCAACTGCCTGGGTGCGATCAATACTGAAAACGGAAAAATTATCCGCGCAATTTCACGCATGGGGCCCGGCGGACAGATCGACCAGCATCCAACAACCAGCAAACCCATGATCGGGTTTAAATTACCTGACTGGAATCGCGCTGTAGATCTAGTGCTCTCCGCCAGCAAGCACTTCCCCGGGCTGCGCCTGCAAAATTGGGATGTTGCGTTGTGCCCGGAGGGCCCGGTACTAGTGGAACTCAACACTGAATCAGAACTCGCCGTCCCACAGGCCATTTCCGGGCGCGGACTGATGGACCAGCGCCTTCGCAAAATTCTCGACGAAATTACGCAGGATGATGCGGCATACCGCACAGCGGTCTCGCGACGCGATACCAACTAGCTGACAAGGGGATGAACTCAACACTTGGCAAACCATACAAGCGCATAAGAAATGCACTCGCCTGGCGTATTCGCAGCGTATTGGGAGACTCGCTTGTTGATCGCACCATCATCAGAGTTGCCCGTCAGTGGCGCCCTTTTCTCAAGAAACCGGTGTTCATTGGTATTAGCGGCAGCGCGGGCAAGACGACAACAAAAGAACTTTTGCTCGGCGTTTTGTCGCAGAAGATGCGGGGAGTCGGCAACCCGGCATCTCTCAACATGCATCCAGAGGTCGCGAAGACAATCTTAAGCGTGCGCAGAAAACATGATTTCTGCGTGACTGAACTAAGTGAAGACAAACCTGGCGCTATGAACCAGCCACTCGCGCTGCTGAACCCTAGCATAGGTATCGTCACCGTAGTTGGAGATGACCACGCGACGGCGTATAAGTCACGTGAAGACGTAGCCACAGAAATAGGCAAGCTTGTCGCATCACTCCCTGCCACGGGCACCGCGGCACTGAATGCCGATGACGAAATCGTTCTCGCCATGGCCTCCAACTGCCGCGCCAGAGTAATAACCTACGGCACATCACCCGAGGCTGAGCTCCGCGCTGAAAACATTAGCGCGACCTGGCCAGATCCTTTGGAATTCACCGCCGTACACGGCTTTCAAACGGTACGAATACGCACTCGGCTTTGTGGGTCGCATTTCATTCCTTCGGTGCTCGGCGCCATTGGCGGCGCACTGGCAACAGGAATGTCCCTGGCCGAGTGCGCTGAAGGAATAGCAAACGTCAACCCTGCTGACGGCCGCATGCAACCGGTAAAAACTGCCGATGGCGTGACGTTTATCCGGGACGACTTCAAAGCCCCGCTGTGGGCTATTGGTGCCAGCTTCGAATTCATGCGGGCGGCGTGTGCAACGCGGAAAATCATTGTCATAGGCATGCTTTCAGATGTCGGTTCTGAAAAGGGCGTGAAATACTGGAAAACCGCGACTCTCGCTCAGGAAATTGCAGAAATAACCATATTTGTAGGCCCCTGGGCTTCAAGTGCGCTCAAGGCGCGCAAGCCTGGAGGCGAAAACTCTTTGCGCACTTTCAGCCATGTTCACGATGCCGCCGAATACATCAATTCAATCACGCGCGACGGCGATCTCGTCTTGCTGAAAGGATCAAACAAACAGGACCACCTACTTCGCATCATACTGGCGCGCAGCGAACCTATCGCCTGCTGGCGCGACGACTGCGCGCGGGATTCTTTCTGCAACGAGTGCCCCCATAGAGCCCGGCCTTCGGGCAGCAGCGCCTTGTTGCTGCAGAGTCGAACATCCATGGAGACTGCACCCCCGCCGCTACCAGGCTCAATCCAGCTTGAATCAGACGAACAAGTCATTATTGGTCTTGGCAACCCAGGGCACAAATACGCGGGAACGCCGCACAACATCGGCTACGAAGTTGTGGAACGACTTGCTGCGTCACAGGGGTTCACTTGGACCTCGCTCCCTCCGGCATGGATCGCTCGCGGTTCGGCAAACGGCAGAAACGTATGCCTGATCAAAATTCAAAGCGACATGAACCTCATTGGCTCGGGGCTGAAGCAGCTTTCGGAGCACATGTCGTTCGCCCCTGAGCAATGCATTCTTGTTTTCGACGATCTGGACATGCCGCTCGGCGCCGTTCGGCATCGTATAAACGGCGGCGCCGGAGGACATCGTGGCGTCGCTTCAATTCTTGAGGCATTCCAAACTGATGCTTTTAGACGGGTCAAAATCGGCGTCGGAAAACCCGGAGAAAAACTCAACCGTATTGAATATGTCCTCACTGTTTTTGATGCTGCAAGCCGTACCGCTATTGAGCAAGGAATTATTACTTCCCAGACACGCATCCTCGACATGGTGGCAACTCACCCTAAAAGACCTTGACCTTGCGAACTCTCCCTCCCCTTCAAGGGGAGGGCTGGGGTGGGGATGGGGATGCAGCGGTGGAAAAGGCTACTGAAAACACCTTGCTTACCCCCATCCCCCTCCCAGCCTCCCCCTTGAAGGGGGAGGAGAGGATGCATCTAGCATTCGTGCGATTGCCCTGCCAACCCTGCTCCAAGAAAACCATACTCACTTCGTTTGTCTAAAGTGCACGGTTGCCCTGCAAACCTCCGAGCCACGCCAATGTTTCATTCTCCACCGCTGACCGCTGCACCCTTGCAGAGAACGTATGGTCCGCATTGGCCACGTCAACGCGACTCACTCTGGATGCTTCGATCAGCCCCGACCAGGCTGTATTTAAGCCAGCGAACTCGAGAAATTCTTTTGCAGTGTAATCCTGCCCACTCAGGATGAGCAGCACGCGCCCGGGGAATTGCCTTAAACCCGCCGCCATACGATCCTGAAACGAGCGCGACTCGTTCGAAGTCTGAACACGACCGCCGCGCGCCTGTTGCGCAGTGGCCAACAAGCCACGAACCGACTTCAGCACTTGCATCTTGCCGCTCAGCAACTTGAGCCAGAACTCGCGCTGCATCAGGCGCTGACCGTAATAGTGCTTGATATGCGTTTGCGCCAGGCTCGCCTCGGAACGCACCCAGGGATTGAGCAATACCAGGCCAGTCACCCGCGGATCGCCGCCTGCCTGCACGTAAAGCAGCGCAGCTGAAGCCGCATCGCACAAACCCCACAGCGCGACACGCTTTACCGCCGGGCAGGCCCGCTGAAAGGCTTCAATCGCCGCCCCGATATCTTCGGTGACATGCTCGAAATCACGCATCGCACCGCCGCTATCGCCCATCCCTCGATAGTCGAACCGCATGGACGGATAGCCTTCAGCCGCCAGGCGGCGCGCCAACAGTAAAAACTGTCGATGACTGCCCACGCGATACTGCGGGCCGCCGACGATGATCAGGACACCACAGTCCACCGGCAATTCCGGGCAAGCAGCGATCCCCAGCAATTGCTCGCCGGCGCAGGAAAAAACCTCGGCTCGTTCAGTGAAATTCATGACGAAACGGTTTCCGACATTGCCAGAATGCTGGCATCGAGCAGCGCCGCACACTCGGCAATCTCGGCGGTTTGCCAGAAGGCAGGGCCGCAAACCAGATGACCTCGGGTGTTATGTCCCGCCGTTTGCCACTTCTCAACCTTTGCGCTCACCAGCGGCGACAGACTCGCATCCGGCTTGCCGGACAGCTCGATCCATTCAATCCGCGAACATTGCGCAGCAGGCAACAACTCCGCGCGCTCAAGGCCGCTCGCCAATCCGGGCGAGAGCAGGTAGCCGGCAATCTCGACCGAATCACCTTGCGCCAGTTGCTCACGCAGGCGATCCATCAAGCCCTTACCTTCGCCACCGAGCATCTCCCCGGCCAGTTTCAAGCGCAGAAACTGCTGCAGAAACTGCTTGCCGGAAACCACGGGCTGCCAGAACAACAACTTACTTGGCTGACTGATTCGGTCCGCGACTGCGCTGGCCAACAGACAACCCGTGCGTAACCCCCATAGCCAAAGGCCGGCATCACTGCGTTGCTGCAACCAGTCACACGCCAGCCTTACGTCTTCAATCCAGCTTTCCCACGTCGCATCGCCAAAATCGCCCGAGCTATCACCGCAGCCATGCAGGTCAATCTGCAACACTGCATAGCCGGCAGCCGCCAGCGCCTTGGCCTGCAGCGCAGCCATACGCCGCGATTTGTTCATTTCTTCGGCAAAGGGATGAACATAAACCACCGCACCGCGCGGCGCGGTCAGTGGATCAGGCTGATGAAACAGGCAAAACCGCTGCCCCGAAGCGGCCGGCAGAAAAAAAGCTTCAAACGTCATGGGTCAGACGGATCAGGCCGCCAGCTTGCCTTGAACGAAATCAACCAGCGTTCCCAGCGAAGCGAATACAGCGCCGTCTATCTCATCATCATCGACCATGAATCCGAAGCGTTCTTCCAGCGTCGTGATCAACGCAACCACGGCCATCGAATCCAGTTCGGGTATCGCACCAAGCAGCGGGGTTTCAAGCGTGAAAGCGCCCCCCCGTCCCTTGAGACTCAAGACCTCATCAAGAATCGACAACACCTCGTTTTTGATATCCACAAAACCTCCCTGTTTGCCCACGCACTCTGCTGGCTGGAATTTTAACTGAGGGGAATTATACTGGCAGAAACGCCTTGAACTCATGCGCCAGCCATTCAGCATTTGTCGATGCACCTTACCAACACGCCGAACCAAAATCACACGACAAGCACCAGCAACCATGCTTTACAAAAAAACGCGGGGCAAGAGTGCCTGTACGGCAACCGACCCGTCGATATACTGACCTGATGACGAAGCAAAGGAAAACGACATGACGGCCTATGTTGATGTTGACGCCTATGATGCAGGAGCGCATTTTCCGGAATACCTGAGAAAGGCGCAATCCGGCATGTCGTTCCGGATTACAAACCGTGGCGAACACGTAGCCGACTTGATCCCGCCAGGTACGGCTAAAAAACGTGATGGCGCCAAAGCTGCGGAGAAGATGCGGCAGTTCATTCAGACGCAACCCGCAATCAACAACATAAAAGCATTGATTGAAGAAGGGCGCGACTGATGCGCCTCGTGCTGGAGACTCGGGGCATTCGCTGACTATTCCGGACTAACCGGCTTCTGACCTGTGTAGTGTTGCACGCTATCGGAAACTTAAATCGCCAACTGGAAGCCGCTACAACTGTTGAAACATTGCAGTGTGCAAGCTACACTTCCTGTATCAACAATAGTTTCTACAGGAGAAAGCTGTTATGGCCGTTCAATTGGTAAAAAAGTGGGGCAACAGTCCCGCTGTCCGCATACCAGCCGCAATCATGGAGTCGGCGCATCTGTCACTGAATCAGCCGGTCGAAGTGCGCGCTCATAACGGGCGGGTGATCATCGAGCCAGCTGCGCCCAGCTACGATCTGGAAACGCTTTTGGCAGGAATTACGGCGGAGAATCGTCACGCTGAGACCGATTTTGGTGCAGCCCAAGGAAAGGAAGCCTTCTGATGCCGGCGCTTTACGTACCCGACGAGGCAGATATCGTCTGGATGAACTTCACGCCACAGAGTGGTCACGAGCAGGCAGGGCGGCGTCCTGCCGTGGTACTCAGCCCGAAGGGCTATAACAGCCGCGCAGGACTGCTGGTTTGTGTACCGGTAACCAATCAAATTAAAGGCTACCCGTTTGAGGTCGTTCTCTCGGGGGCGGGCGCGACCGGCGTCGCCTTGGTTGATCAGCTCAAAAGCCTCGACTGGCAAACGCGGCAGGCCGAACGCAAGGGCAAAGCCACGATCGCCGAGATGGCTGAAATCAGAGCCAAGATCAAATCATTGCTGAAACTCGGGTAGGCTCGTTTCAGAAATCATATCGATCACTGTCAAACGCAGGCGGCACGCTCGCCTGATCTGGACCAAGCAGTTTTCTGACTGTTGATGACTATTTACAGCATCCCCGGAACAATTACACATTAACAACAAGCACTATTCGCTAAAATGCCCAGTTGCCATAAAACCCCGTGATTCCTGAAAAATGACCGACGCCTTTTTGCTCCCCGATCTGATTGCCTCATCAGCCGCACACAAGCCCGAGGCCGTCGCGCTCACCTACGGCAAACAGTCGATGCGCTACGCCGACCTGCAGCAATCGATCGAAGGCTTTGTCAGCGGCCTGCGCAGCCTCGGTCTGCAGCGCGGCGAGCGGATTGCCATCTACCTCGAAAAGCGCTTTGAAACCGTCATCGCCAGCTTTGGTGCAACGGCGGCCGGTTGCGTATTCGTACCGCTCAACCCGCTGCTCAAGCCCGACCAGGTGGCCTACATCATGCGCGACTGCAATGTGCGGGCGCTGATCACCTCGAACGAGCGACTGCCACTGCTGGCGCCGGTGCTGGAAGCCTGCCACGATCTGCGCCATGTCGTGCTGATCAATGCCGAAGCCTTGCCGCCGAGTACCAACCAGGTTCCCGGCCCAGTCACACAACTACGCTGGGACGACCTGCTGAAGGCCCCCGCGCAAGCCGGTCACCGGGTCATCGACACAGACATGGCCGCCATCCTCTACACCTCGGGCAGCACCGGCAAGCCCAAGGGCGTCGTGCTGTCGCATCGCAACATGGTCGCTGGTGCCAAGAGCGTCGCAAGCTATCTGGAAAACACCGCCGACGACACCCTGCTCGCCGCCCTGCCTCTTTCCTTCGACGCCGGCTTCAGCCAGCTCACCACCGCCTTCCATGCCGGCGCGCGCGTCGTGCTGCTCAACTACCTGATGCCGCGCGATGTGCTCAAAGCCCTTGAGCGCGAGCAGGTGACCGGCCTCACCGCCGTACCGCCGCTCTATATCCAGCTTGCACAACTCGAATGGCCGGCCGGCATCACGGAACATCTGCGTTATTTCGCCAACACCGGCGGCCGCATGCCGCGCGAAACCCTCGCCGCCTTGCGTACGCGCATGCCACAAACCAAACCCTATCTGATGTACGGCCTGACCGAAGCCTTCCGCTCAACTTATCTGCCACCGGACGAAGTCGATAAGCGTCCGGATTCGATCGGCAAGGCCATTCCCAACGCTGAAATCCTCGTCCTGCGCGAAGACGGTTCGCCCTGCGCGCCCAACGAGCCGGGCGAACTGGTGCATCGAGGCGCACTGGTCGGCATGGGCTACTGGAACGATCACGAAAAAACAGCCGAGCGCTACAAGCCGCTGCCGGCCAACACACCAGGCCGCGAAGCCGGGCTGGTGTTGCCGGAACTGGCCGTCTTTTCGGGAGACACAGTGCGCATGGATGAAGAAGGCTTCCTTTACTTCATCGGCCGGCGTGACGAGATGATGAA
>JBIJCY010000100.1:0-9448 GCA_044344385.1 Rhodocyclaceae bacterium
CGCCCGATATTCACGCCAAAGCCATGCGCGAGATCATCATGCCGACAGTCCGTGGCATGGCAGCCGATGGTATCCCCTACACCGGATTCCTCTACGCCGGCCTGATGATCTGCAAGGACGGCTCGGTCAAAACCGTCGAATTCAACTGCCGCATGGGCGACCCGGAAACGCAACCGATCATGATGCGTCTGAAGTCTAATTTCCTCACCCTGCTCGAACACGCCGTAGCCGGCAAGCTTGACCAGATTGACGCGGAATGGGATCGACGCGTCGCGCTCGGCGTCGTACTTGCCGCCGCCAACTACCCCGACACACCACGCAAGGGCGACGTCATCAGCGGCCTGCCGGAAGAAGCCGAAGACGCACACGTATTCCACGCAGGCACCGCCGACAAGGACGGCCAGATCGTCACCGCCGGGGGGCGCGTACTGTGCGTCACAGCGCTTGGCGACAACGTCAAGCAGGCGCAAAAACGTGCCTACGAAGTTCTCTGCGGCATCCATTTTGACGGCATGCAGTATCGCAGCGACATCGGCCATCGGGCAGTCAGCCGCTGAACATGATTAATCCAGCGCTACTCAAAACCTACTTCACCGGCCTGCAACAACGCATCGTTGCAGCTGCCGAAACACTGGAAGGTGCAGAAGGAAAAACCTTCCGCGCCGATCCGTGGCAGAAGGAAGCGGGGCAACCGCTGGGCGGCAACGGCATTACCTGCATCATCGAAGGCGGTCGCGTTTTTGAGCGCGGCGGCGTAGCGTTCTCGCATGTTACCGGCAACGCACTGCCGGCCTCGGCGACGGCGAAACGCCCGGAGCTTGCCGGGCGTGCTTTCGAAGCCATGGGGGTTTCGCTCGTACTGCACCCCGAAAATCCCTACTGCCCGACTGCGCACATGAACGTTCGCGCGCTGGTTGCCACGAAAGCTGGAGAGGAGCCGGTCGGCTGGTTCGGTGGCGGCATGGACCTGACGCCCTACTATCCATTCGAAGAAGACATCCGCCACTTTCACGGCACGTGCAAATCAGCACTGGCACCGTTCGGCGAGGATACCCATGCACGCTACAAGAAGTGGTGTGACGAGTATTTTTTTCTGAAACACCGCAACGAGCCACGCGGCGTTGGCGGCGTTTTCTTTGACGATCTGAATGAAGGGGGTTTCGAACGTTGCTTTGATCTGACGCGCGCCGTCGGTGATGCCTTTGTCGAAGCCTACCTGCCGATTATTGAAAAACGCCAGAACACACTATTTGGCGAACGTGAGCGCGACTTTCAAGCCTACCGCCGCGGGCGTTACGTGGAATTCAACCTGGTATGGGATCGTGGCACGCTGTTCGGGCTTCAGTCCGGCGGGCGCACCGAATCGATCCTGATGTCGCTTCCGCCGGTCGTCAAATGGCGTTACGACTGGCAACCCGAGGCGGGCTCACCGGAAGCGCTACTCTACGACTTGTTGCCGCCGCGCGACTGGGTGTAACACTGGCGCCCGACTATTTGAGCTTACCGCGCACCACGCGCACCCGTTCGGCCTTATTGACCTTCAACTCGCCACCACCGCCAACAAGGTTGCCACAGACACAAGCACATTTGATATGCGGCACGGTATTCAACACGGTCGTGCAATCAAGACACTCGTAGTAGAGATCTCCGCCAACCGGCAGGTGGGCTGGATCAGGGGCCGGCTCAACCGGTTTGAACAGGTAGATCTTGCGTAAGTCGATGTTCAGCATGATGCCTTCCCTTCCAGCGCTCTTCGCTCTTGTTGGATGATCATTCTAGCGCGACAAAAGCCGGCCTGCGAACTGAAAAAGAAAAGAAATACTGTCCGGCAGGAATTCGGTCCGAAAGACGCTCAGGCAAATTGCTCGACGGCGGCCCGGTAATGACGCATCGCATCATCAGAGCGCTCTGTCTGCTCAAAGAGATGCGCCAGTTCAAGGCGAACCTCGCGCTGATCGGCCAGCGACAGCGATGCTTCAAGATAGGCCTGCGCCTTGCCCCACAAACGTTGCGCCAGACACAGACGGCCCAGCGCCAGCAATAACTGCGGGTCATCCGGGTGCTGCAACAACCACTTGTCGGCACGGGCAATGCGCGAAGTCAGGTTGAGGTTGCTGCCAGAAGCACGGCCGTAGAGACTGATCAGCGAAGAATCCCACGCTGCATCCAGTTGCGTCTCGATGATGCGCTGCGCCGCATCCTGCGCACCCAGATCGATCATTGCCTCGGCGAACAGGCGTGCCAGACGCGGACTGCTTTCGTTGGCCGGCACCTGCCCCAGATAGGCCAGCAACTGCGCCAGATCAGTGCGTCGCTGATGGACATTCTCCTGATGCGCCTTGAGTTTGATCTCATGCGCCAACTCGGGCAGCAAGCCATCACGCTTCTCAAGCAGGCGCGCAATACGCAACACCTCATCCCAATGGCCACAGCCCTGCTGGGCGCGCAACTCAAGGCGAAGTGCCGCGATATGCCGACCGGCGATCTTCTGCAAGCGCTGCAACGCGGCAACAGCATCATCAAAACGCCGCGCATCCAGATACATCTCTGCCTCAAGCATCAGCCGCGCAGACTGCATCTGCGGATCATCGCTGCTGGCCCGATCAAGCCACGCTTCCTGTTTGTAGGGTTCGCGCAACCGCTGGGCAGCACGCGCTGCAACCAGCGCAGCCAGACCCGGTGACTGGCCCGCAGCGTGCGCCTCTCCGGCTTTCTTCAGGGCCTGACTGTAGCGACCTTCAAAGAGCAGACGCATTGCGTCCTGGAACGTCCCCGCCGCCTTGTCACGCCGACGACGTTCACGGAATTCACGCACCCGATTCGGCAGCGAAAGTGTTAGCGAAATCGTGCGCAGCACGCCATAAAGGGTGACAAAGCCACCAACAACCAAAAGCATCGCCAGATTAAGCGAAATCTCCGCGCGGTACGGCGGAACAACCAGCAGCACATAGCCGTCATTGAAGCGTGCCGCCAGAGAAATGCCGACAGCCAGCGCAAACAGCGTCAGCAGCCAGAGCAGGCCCCTCATTTGCGCTCCTTGCCGAGCTTGAAACTCTTGATCGCCGACAGACTTTCGTTCAGCGTTGGCAACTCGATGTTGATCTCGGTCGCCGCCAGTTGCTTGAGCGCACCTTGTGCGGTTTGCAACGACTTGTCACGCCCGTCGAAATAGCGGTCAATCCATGCTTGTGCGTGTTTCAACTCATTGCGGAACGTCCATTGATCACGCGCCAGCAGCGCCAGACGGGCATTAAGCAAGCGCAACTTGAGGTTCTCGCGCAGAAAGAATGCCTGCCCCGGCGCCAGCAAGGCCGGCTCGTCACGATCAAAGCGCTGGATTCGCACAAGACTGCGCATTTCATCCCAGAAATCCCTGCCCAGACGCTGCCAGAAATCGAGACTGACGGCTGAAGACACTACTGGCGCTGCCTCCACGGCCGCAGCCTGTTTTCCTTCGGCACGCGGGCGGGCATCATTCGCCAACGGTAACGTATCGACTGCAGCAATAACGTTCTCAATACGCAGATTCATACCCGGCATATCCAGTTGCGGCAGCGCACGCAAACGATCCAGATCGCGATTGAGCACCTTGCGCAAACTAATGAACTGCGGCCGGCTGTTGCCCGCCAGCCGGGCATCGGCAGCCTGCAGAGCGAGCACCGCGCCCTGCACGTTACCGGCGAGTTGCAGTTGCTGGGCAGCCAGTGTCACGCTCTGCTCGATTTCAGCGAGCGCCCATTCGTCGCGGTTGCGCGCCAGATCCTGATAGAGATTTTCCAGCGTTGCCTGTTGGCTGCGTGATTCGGCAACTTTTGCCTCCAGCGCACCGAGCTTGCCCTGCACGCTGGCGACCTGCTCCTGCGCCTGCTTGGCAAGCGCACGAATCTCCTTATTGGCGGTATCGTTCTCGGCCAATCGCCGCGCCAGTTCCTGCTGCGTATCGGCAAGTTTCAAACGGGTTTCAACCCACTGCCAGCCAGCCAACCCAAGGGCAATCAAGGCGACGATCAGCCAGGGGTTACGCCAGGCGGACGACTGGCCGTTCATCGAGGCGGGCTTCGGCAATTCGAAGGTCTGCGCTGGCGGGTTGGTCTCGTCGTTCATCCTGCGGAAATTTCCGTTACGTTAGTGATGTGTTAGCGGTTACTGCCAATTATATGCGCACAATCCATCGATGATACCGGCATCGGCTGGCCCGGTCAGCGTCACCCGCAGCAAGCCAAGCTCTTTTGCCAGGTCGGCAATACGCTGATGCGGCACGAAAACGGGCGTCATACGTAAAGACTCGCGCCCTGCCGAATCAAGCAAAGCAAGCAAATTACGCAAACCTTCGCTCGATGAAATGGTTAGCGCATCCAGCTGATGATCGAACCACAACGCGCTCAGCGTTGCGGCGCCATCGACCGGCGCCGAACGGTGGTAACAGGTCACGTAGTCAACCTCTGCACCGCGCTCGCGCAACGTATCGGCCAGCAACTCGCGCCCGCCGTTACCACGGAAGACTACGACACGCCGACCGCTGACACGTTCCGTTTGCAGTTCGGGCATTTCCAGCAAGGCTTCCGAATCAAAGCGCTCAAGGGGCGCAATCGTCGGCGCAATGCTATAACTGGCGAGCAAGGCGACGCTGCTTTGCCCGATGGCCACCGCCTGCAGGCCTGCAGGCCACGCGCAGCTGGCAAGGATTGCCGGCACGCTGAATTCGACGGCATTCGGGCTGATAAAAACGGCGAAAGCGTACTGATCGAGCCGCTTGATCGCCGATTGCAGAGGCTCAGGATCGTCTGGGGCACCAATGTCGAGCAGCGGAAAAACCACCGGAACACCACCCTGCGCGGCAATCAAACCAGCCAGCTTGCCCGCCTGTGCACGCGGCCGGGTGACGACGACGGTTTTGCCCTGCAGGGGCATCATGGGTGATGAGCGATCTTTTCGAGAATGGCGTCGGCCCCTTGGTCGCGCAGCATTTGCGCAAGGATACGGCCAATCGACTCATCGTCAGCCGGCGCTCCGCGCAGTTCCGCGCTGACGATCTGCTTGCCGTCGGGCGTCGCGACAAAACCACGCAGCCACAATTCGCCATTTTCCAAAACCGCGTAACCCCCCAGCGGAATCTGGCAACTGCCGCCGAGGGCGCGCGAGAATGCACGCTCGGCGCGCACGCAGTGGGCGGTCTCTGTATCGTTGAGCGAAGCCACCAGCGCCGCAGCGCCCGGCAGATCAGACTGCACTTCAATGCCAAGAGCGCCCTGCCCCGGTGCCGGAAGCGACTGCTCGGGCGTCAGCACCGACTTGATGCGCTCCTTGAGGCCGAGACGAATGAGGCCCGCCGCCGCGAGAATGATTGCATCGTATTCACCGGCATCGAGCTTTTTCAGACGCGTATCCAGATTGCCGCGCAGACTCTTGATCACCAACTGCGGATATTTGGCACGCAGTATCGACTCCCGACGCATGCTTGAGGTACCCACAATCGCACCGCCCGGCAGATCGTCGAGCGCCGCATATTTGTTCGAGATAAAGGCATCACACGGATTTTCGCGCGCTGAAATGGCCGCCAGGATAAAGCCATCAGGCATGACCATCGGCACGTCCTTCATCGAATGCACGGCAAGGTCGGCACGACCTTCCTGCATCGCCACTTCCAGCTCCTTGATGAATAGACCCTTGCCGCCAATCTCCGACAAAGGGCGGTCGAGAATCTGGTCGCCCTTGGTCGTCATGCCGAGAATCTCGACCTGACTCTGTGGATATAATGCAGAGAGACGGCTCTGCACATGCACTGCCTGCCACATGGCGAGGCGCGACTCACGCGAGGCAATGACGATGCGCGAAGGAACGGGGATCGATGAATTCAAGGCAGCGTCTCGAAAAATACGTCAGTAAAATCGTCGAAAATATCGACAAAACAAGGGTCAGCACAGCCGCTAATTCTAACATGCCCGCCCGTCTCGCAAGACTGTGACCGCAGGCATTCACGGCAACAATTGGGGGATTCAATGCCAACCGAAAAACCCGCGCAGCAGCGCCCTGAACTACCCGAATTCTGGGACCAGCGTTTTCGCTCTGGCATCACGCCGTGGGAAGTGGGCAGCGCCCCGCCGGCGCTGCGTGAATTTGCCGCAGGCTATGCTGCAAACGCAGAAGTCGCGCCGCGCGTGCTCATTCCGGGCTGCGGCAGCGCCTGGGATGCCGCCTTCCTCGACAACGCAGGCTGGGAGGTCAGCGCGCTGGATTTCTCACAGGCGGCGGTCGACACGGCACGCGGCACGCTGGTCGACAACTGGCGGGGCAAACTGCTCTGTGCTGATTTTTTTAGCTTCGAACCCGACGCGCCGTTTGACGTCATTTATGAACGTGCTTTTCTCTGCGCCCTGCCGCGCTCGCTGTGGCCGGACTACGCGCCGCGTATGGCAAAACTGCTACGCTCAGGCGGACTGCTCGCCGGCAGCTTCTTTATCAGCGACGAACCCAAAGGACCGCCTTTCGGCATCCTCCCGCAACAGCTTGAGGAATTGCTGACGCCGCATTTCATCCGCCGCGAAGACCGCGTACTGGAAGACTCGCTGCCCGTCTTTGCCGGGCGCGAGCGCTGGCAAGTGTGGGTGCGTCGCTAACTTACTGCTCGACTTCCTGGATTGAAGTCAGATACGCCATGGCATCCTGAATGTCTACTGCCCGCAACGTATAAAGCACGCCAATTTTTGCGTTATCTTCATCGTGCGGCCGCTCAGCCTTGAGATAGGCGTCGACCTGCTTCTTCAGGTAACTCGTATATTGCCCGACAAGCATTGGAAACATGCCGCGCCCCTTGCCGGTTTTGGCATGGCATACCGCACAGTTTTTCTGGTAAACAAGCTTGCCGTTTTCGACATCCCCTTCGGCACGCGGGACAATCATCACCTTTTCCATAGCCAGCAGACGCGCCAGTGCGCCATCGCTTTCCTTGAATACCGGCTGTCTGGTCGGCAATTCGATTTGCGCCAGATAGGCAGCAACCTCCTTCATGTCCGCATCCGAAAGCTCACGCTCTTCGGTGTAGGGAACCATCGGAATATTGACGCGGACGCGTTTCTGAAAAGCCTTTAACTGCTGTTCGATGTATTTCGTCAACTGGCCTGAAATACGCGGGTATTCGCCCTTTTTTCCGCCGGCGCCAAACTCGCCGTGACACCCCGCACAAGGGCCGTAGATTTCCCTGGCTTTTTCGAAATCTTCAGCCAGCGCAACAGGCATCACCCCCGCGCCGAGCAGAATACCAAACACAACGACAAAGCAACTGAATTTGCTCATAAAAACCTCGGTCACTCGAGTGTCGGATTATACCAAGGCGATCAACTCGTACCTTGATGCGGGTCAAAGCGTAGGACTCCATCCAAAGGGCGCTCACTTCAAGCTGAAAAAGTCACGGATCCGTTTAACGATAGCGGCATGGTGTTGAGCATGCTCTGCATCCGTTTGCTCGCGATGATACTGCGTCTGCAGCTCGTCGATCTGCTGGATACGCGCAGCGAGAATGTGCGACATGCTCTCGACGAGTTCGGGCCGCGCACGAACGATGTCTTCGAACCCCGACTTGTCGAGGCGATAGCACTCGATATCTGTTTTTGCAACGACGGTCGCGGCACGCGGCGCCCCTGTCAGCAAGCCCATCTCGCCAAAAACACCGCCCGCCGGGACGGTTGTCAGCAAACGTCGCTCGCCGTTTGGCACCTCCCACAACACATCGGCCTCGCCGCTGGTAATCAGATAAAGCCAGTGCGCCACCGCGCCCTGCCGCGTCATCACCGCACCGCGCGAGAATGGCGCGTAACTCAAGCGCTCGGCAAGTTTCTGCCGCTCGGTGTCGGATAGAGAAGCAAACAACTCAACGCCGGACAGCGCCTGCAGCCGACGCTGCAGATCGCGCTCATGAACACGATCCCGATAAGCATCGTCCTGCTTGACCAGATGCAGCATCTGATCTGACAAAGCGAGACGCCAACCAGCACGCTGCAGTGCGGTAAGCACATGCACACGAACCGCCGAATCGGTCGGATCATCATTCTGCGGATCAAGCAACCAATAACGCAACGCATAGCGTACTGAGCCCGAGGCAAATTCCATCGCCACACACGAAGGCGGTGGCGATTTGGCAACGTTGTCAATTTCGGCATCGGCGACGGCGCGTTCGACGGTCGACATCACCATTGCCGGCGCCACGCTGTAATCCACGTTAAACCACACCCAGCGCCGCCACGCGGTAACACCCAGGTCAGGATCAAGCAAAACGGTGAACTTGCCCTTCATCAACTGGCTGTTCGGCACCACAACCTTTTCGCCATTGCGCGTAAGGATCGCAGTGTAACGCCACTGGATTTCAACCACGCGACCGGACAATTCATCCAGTTTGACCCAGTCGCCAATCTCCAATGAATTGTCGAGTTGCAGCGCCAGTCCACCAAGAATATTGCCCAGCGTATCCTGCATGGCAAATGCGACCACCGCCGTGATCACCGCCGAAGTGGCGATCAGACTCGACAGATCGACGCCAATGCTCGTCATGCGCACCATCGCCCAAAGCACGTAGCCGCCAATCACAACGATATCTTCAAGAATGCGTGGCGACTTGACGCCCAGACGCGGCAGCAACACGCGGAAAACCGCCAAACCGGAAAGCCGAATGAGGACCAGACCGAGGCCAAGCAAGGCCACATGATGAATCGCGACCGCCATACGCGCTTCGCCGCGTGCCGAGAAAACAGCCGCCACAAAATCGACAAGCAGCCACAAGCCAAGGAAAAGCAGCGAATGCTTCAGTGTCGTCCGGCTACCCAAAAGGGTGTAATAGACCAGGGTGGCCAATAAAGCGGCGGCACCAAGAATGTAAGGCGTTTCATCGCGCCAGAGGTGGCCAACAACATGCGTAATCATGGTCAGGAACTCAGTTGTTTCGCATAGGACTTGATCAGCGGCCATTGCCGACGACTGACCGGCAACTTTTCCGCAATACCTCGCAGCAAGGCCTGCCATTGCGTCTCAGCGTCATCGGAACCGTTTTTCTCAAAACCCGAAATCGCATCCTTGGCGACCAGCACGCTACGATGCAAGCGAATGAACCGCTCGCTGAATTCCTGCTCAAGATGCGTCAGTGATTCGTCAAGCAGATACTCGCGATCAACCGTGCGTGCGGTCACGTACTTGAGATCGGCCTTGAGATAGAGCACGTCGGCCAGCGGGATGAGCAGCAACCTGCCGCGTTCGTGGCACGACAGGTGCGTGCGCGCCCCCTGCTGCAACTGAGCCAGCACCTGCGGCGCAGGCAAACGACTTTGCCGCGCTTTCTGCAAAGCGACCACCAGCCGCTGGGCACGCACCGGCTTCAACAGGTAATCAACAGCATTCAACTCAAAGGCCTGCACTGCATAGACGTCGTACGCGGTAACGAAAATCACCGCCGGCGGCTGCT
>JBIJCY010000423.1:0-2556 GCA_044344385.1 Rhodocyclaceae bacterium
AAGCCGTGCGGACCCGCGAGCCCGGTCAGGACCCGGCGACGCGTACCTTTCAAGCTTTACGGATTCATATCAATCAAGAACTCGAGCAGCTTGCGCTAGTTTTGCCGCAGGCGATGACCGTTCTGAAAACGGGTGGACGGCTGGTGGTGATCAGCTTTCATTCGCTTGAAGACCGCATCGTCAAACGCTTTATGCGCGATGAAGCGGTGCCCGATACCTTGCCGAAAAATCTCCCGTTGCGTGTCGTTGATCTTCCCCAGCCTCGTCTCCGTCTTGTTGGCAAACCGCTCAAGGCCAGCGCTGCCGAGGTATCGGTCAATCCACGGGCGCGCAGTGCGGTGATGCGGGTGGCGGAAAAACTGCTCGGAAAGGCTGCTTGAGATGCTGCGTCTCAACGTCCTGCTGCTGCTGGTTTCGGTGATCTGCGCGCTTGGTGTAGTGACCTCGCAGCATAAGGCGCGCAAGCTTTTCCAGGGGCTTGAGGCCGAGCAGGATAGAGCGAAACAGCTTGAAGTGGAGTTTGGTCAGCTGCAATTGGAGTTGTCGACCTGGGCGACACCGCCGCGGATCGAAAAAATTGCCCGCGACAAACTAAAAATGCGCCCGCCAGGAAGTGCCCTTGGGGTGCGCACCCCCGAAACAGGGAAAGTGATCTCTGCCGTCGCCGGAGGGTCGCCGCAATGATGAATTTCAAAGGCAAGCTGGCGCACAAGTTTGCTGAAAGCCCCCTGCTGCAATTGCGTCTGCCGGCCTGGCGCTCGCGCCTGATGGCGCTGATCATTCTTGGCTGTTTCGCTGTGCTGCTCGGGCGTTCCTTTTATTTGCAGATTCTCAATACCGATTTCCTGCAGGAAAAAGGCGAATCGCGCTATCGGCGTGACCTTGAGGTGTCGGCTTCGCGTGGGCGCATTGCCGATCGTAATGGCGACGTGCTGGCTATATCGACGCCGATGAAGTCGGTGTGGGCGATTCCGGCCGACGCCCGCCTGACGCCGCCACAGCTTAAACAATTGGCCTTGTTGCTCGAACTCGATGGGAAAGATCTGTCACGCAAGCTGGCTGGCGAAAAGAGCTTCGTGTTCTTGCAACGGCAGATTCCGCCGGATGTGGCTGACAAAATTGCTGCGCTCAAGTTGCCTGGCATTGGCCAGAACAAGGAATATCGTCGCTACTACCCGACCGGCGAAATGACCGCGCACATGGTTGGTTTCACCGGTGTTGATGACAAGGGTCTGGAAGGTGTCGAGCTGGCTTACCAGAGTCAGTTGCTTGGTCGTGCGGGCAGTCGCAGTGTGATCAAGGACCGGCGCGGGCAGATCGTCGAGGATGTGGGCTCGATCAAGCCGCCGCAGGATGGCAAGGACATCCGTCTGGCGCTTGATTCGAAGATTCAGTATCTCGCTTACAGTCAGCTGAAACAGGCGATCATTGACAACAAGGCCAAAGCGGGTGGCGCCGTGGTCATCGATGCGAAGACCGGCGAAATTCTCGCGCTTGCCAACTGGCCGACCTACAACCCGAATAACCGCGAACATCTGTCGGGTGCGCAGCTGCGTAATCGCGCCGTGACCGACACTTTCGAGCCGGGCTCGACGCTCAAGCCATTTACCATTGCCTTGGCGCTGGAAAGCGGGAAAGTACGTTTCGACTCGATTATCAACTGTGCGCCGGGCAAGCTGACTATTGGCAATGCAACCATATCAGACGCCCATCCGCACGGCGCCCTGACTGTCGCCCAGGTCATCCAGAAGTCGTCAAATGTAGGTGCCGCCAAGATTGCAGGAACGATGACACCGCAGCAAATGTGGGAGATGTTCGACGCCGCCGGTTTTGGCCAGGTTTCGCGCCTCGGGTTCCCTGGCGAGGTTGGCGGTCGTGTACGTCCGTGGAAGAGCTGGCGTCCGATCGAGCAGGCGACGATGTCCTACGGGCACGGTATTTCAGTGTCGCTGATGCAGTTGGCGCGCGCCTACTCGGTGTTTGCGCGCGATGGCGACCTGATCCCGCTGACGCTGGTGCGCTCCGACGCGTTGCCGTTAAACGGTGTGCCGGTGTTCAGCCAGCAGACGGCGCGCGAAGTGCGGGCAATGCTGGAAATGGCTGTGCAGCCGGGTGGAACGGCGCCAAAAGCGCAGATTCCTGGCTATCGCGTTGCCGGCAAAACGGGCACGGCGCACAAGCTCGAGGGCGGTCAATACGCCAACAAATACGTTTCATCCTTCGTCGGCTTCGCGCCAGCGTCAGATCCGCGCCTGATTGTTGCAATCATGATTGACGAGCCGGGTGGCCTCAAGCACTACGGTGGCGATGTGGCCGGGCCGGTGTTTGCCGGTGTGATGAGCGGTGCGCTACGCACGCTCGGCATTGCGCCAGATGCGCCGCTTCAGGTTGCGCAAACCCCTGCGGCCAAGGAGAAGCTGTGAACATGGTTGCCACGCCAGCCTTGATCAATGGTCCTCTCGCCGCATTGCAGCGTCTGGCCGCGCTGGGTGTGCAGCCGAGCGGTGTGTCGGATGACAGCCGGCAGATCCGCGTAGGCGACATTTTCCTGGCCTA
>JBIJCY010000101.1:0-9435 GCA_044344385.1 Rhodocyclaceae bacterium
AGAACTCTTCGATTTCCCGCATCAGCAGGCGTATACGGTGCTGTGCGCGCTGCAGGCGTTTGGTGGTGCGGACAATGCCTACGTAGTCCCACATGAAGCGGCGCAGTTCGTCCCAGTTGTGCGAGATGACGATTTCCTCATCCGGATCGGTGACGCGGCTGGCATCCCACTCGGGCAAGATCGGCAAAGCGACTTCGCTTTGTTCCAGGATGTCCTTGACCGCTGCTTCAGCGAAAACCAGGCACTCGAGCAGTGAATTGCTGGCCAGGCGGTTCGCGCCGTGCAATCCGGTGCATGAAGCTTCGCCCGCCGCATACAGCCCCGGAATGTCCGTGCGTGCGCGCAGGTCAGTGACGATGCCGCCACAGGTGTAGTGCGCCGCAGGAACAACCGGAATGGCTTCGCGGGTGATGTCGATGCCTAATTCAAGGCAGCGTGCGAGGATATTCGGGAAATGCTCTGCAAGAAAATCGGCTGGCTTGTGCGAGATGTCCAGATAAACGCAATCCAGACCACGTTTCTTCATCTCGAAGTCGATGGCGCGCGCGACGACGTCACGCGGTGCCAATTCGGCGCGCGCATCGTGATCCGGCATGAAGCGGGTGCCGTCGGGCAGGCGCAAAATGCCGCCCTCGCCGCGAACCGCTTCAGAAATCAGGAAAGACTTTGCCTGCGGGTGATAGAGGCAGGTCGGGTGAAACTGGATGAACTCCATGTTTGCTACCCGGCAACCGGCGCGCCATGCCATGGCGATGCCATCGCCGGTCGATGTGTCTGGGTTGGTCGTGTAGAGATAGACCTTGCCGGCGCCGCCGGTGGCGATCAAAGTGTGTGCTGCGCCGATGGTTGATACTTCGCCACTATCGCTGTCGAGCGCATAGGCGCCATAACAGCGTTGGTCGGCCAATCCCAGTTTCAAGCCAGTAATCAAATCGATGGCAATGTGCCGTTCGAGAACGGTGATGTTTGGATGCTGGCGAACCTTGCGTGTCAGTGTGTCCTGTACGGCCTGCCCGGTCGCATCTGCAACGTGGATGACGCGCCGTGCACTATGCCCCCCTTCGCGGGTCAGGTGATAGCCCGCTTCGTCGCGGGTAAAAGGAACGCCTTCTTCGATCAGCCAGTCGATTGCATGACGACCACTCTCAATCACGAAGCGGGTTGCTTTAGCGTCGTTCAAATTGGCGCCTGCGACAAGGGTGTCACGGATGTGCGCCTCAATCGAGTCCTGGCTATCCAGAACGGCAGCTATGCCCCCCTGCGCCCAACTTGATGCACTGTCTTCCAATGTGCGTTTGCTGATTAGTGCGACCTTGCGCGTCCGTGCAAGACGAAGTGCAGCTGATTGCCCCGCCAGACCACTGCCGATGATTAGAACGTCGAAGCGAAACGCCACAATAGAAGCCTTGCCAACAAAGGGCTGCAACTATATCACGCCGACTGGAATGCACTAAGCCCGCGCCAGCTTGATGTCTTTTCCATGCGTCGCTTCAGACATACGAATTGATGCAGTGTCAGCACGGTGATTCGGTGGTTGCGCTATACTTTGATGAAAAACACAATACCGTCCGACAGGGAACCCATTGAGCATGAGCGAACGCGAAATTGACCAAAAGCTGGTTGAACGCGCACAGGCTGGCGATAAACACGCTTTCGAGCTACTGGTTGCAAAATACCAGCGCAAGCTCGGACGCTTGTTGTCGCGCTTTATCCGCGATCACGCAGAGGTTGAAGATGTCGCGCAAGAGGCATTTATCAAGGCCTATCGCGCGCTGCCGTCATTTCGGGGCGACAGTGCTTTTTACACCTGGTTGTACCGGATCGGCATCAATACCGCCAAGAATTATCTCGTGGCGCAAGGGCGACGCGCGCCGACGTCGACTGATTTTGACAATGACGAAGCTGAAACCTTTGAAGATGCGGACCAGTTGCGCGATATCAACACGCCGGAAAGTCTTCTCCAGTCAAAGCAGGTTGGTCAAACAGTCAATGCCGCGATGGAGGCTTTGCCGGAAGAGCTGCGAACGGCAATCGTGCTGCGTGAGATTGAAGGCTTGAGCTATGAAGAAATCGCAGCGTCGATGAACTGCCCTATTGGAACGGTACGCTCACGTATTTTTCGTGCGCGTGAAGCCGTGGCCGAAAAATTAAGACCTCTTCTTGATACCTCACCAGACCGTCGATGGTAGGTGACTTTCCGAGTTTGAACCCATGATTGACGCACAGGGCAGTATCACCGCCGTAGACGGCGAATATGCGATTGTCCGGATGGATGAATCCGGTTGCGGCCGCTGCCATGAAGAGGGGGGTTGCGGTGGTAACAATATCGGCAAGATGTTCTGCAACACGCCGCGCACCTTTCGTGTACTGAACCCGGGAAATGCAGCTATTGGCGACCACGTGCACGTGACCATTGCCGATGGAGCGGTGCGCCGCAGTGCGGCTCGTGCGTACGGTTTGCCTCTGCTTGCGCTGTTCGTTGGTGCACTTGGGGGTAATGCCCTTGCCGGAGAACCCGGTGCAATCATCGGCGCCTTCAGTTGTTTGCTAGCAGCCTGGTTTTTGTTGAGACGCGCGCAATTGCGCGGTGCTCAGGATCACAACTTTCAGCCATCGATTCGTACTTGACTGGTACTTGAATTACTCGCCGTTAATCCCATATCTTGGGTCTGATCGCAGGTTCGTCATCCATCCAGTGATAGCCAGGAGGTATTCGTCGCCATGAAACAGATCATCACGGCACTTTTTTTCGCAGTCCTTTCTCTTTCGGCGCAGGCCCAGAGTCAGGGCTTGCCAAACTTCACCGAGTTGGTCGAAAAGCAGGGGCCGGCTGTTGTTAATATCAGCACAACGCTGCTCGTGCGCGGCAACGGACGGGGAGCACAATCTTCCCCTTTTGACGAAAACGACC
Source organism: Rhodocyclaceae bacterium (assembly GCA_044344385.1). Lineage (GTDB taxonomy): Bacteria > Pseudomonadota > Gammaproteobacteria > Burkholderiales > Rhodocyclaceae > CAJBIL01. Next base: position 2,912 of record JBIJCY010000101.1, read on the forward strand.
CGATGTTTGATTTTTTCCGGCGCTTCATGCCGCGTCAACCGGGCCTTCCCGGGCAGCCAGGAGCGCCTCGGGATTTCGAAAGCCGCTCTTTGGGCTCCGGTTTTGTGGTTAGCGCCGATGGCTACATCCTGACCAACGCCCACGTCGTCGATGCGGCTGATGAAATACTTGTTCGCCTGACAGACAAGCGTGAATTCAAAGCCAAGGTGATTGGTGCCGACAAGCGTACCGATGTTGCACTGATCAAGATTGAGGCAAGCGGTCTGCCCGTCGTTCGTCTTGGCGATCCCAGCGTGCTCAAGGTTGGCGAATGGGTTGTCGCCATTGGCTCGCCCTTCGGTTTTGATAACAGCGTTACGGCCGGCATTGTCAGTGCCAAGGGGCGCTCATTGCCGCAGGAGAACTTTGTTCCGTTTATTCAGACTGACGTCGCCATCAACCCGGGCAATTCCGGGGGGCCGCTCTTCAACATGAAGGGCGAGGTGGTAGGTATCAATTCGCAGATATACAGCCGCTCCGGCGGTTTTATGGGAATTTCCTTTGCCATTCCTATTGATGTCGCGATGGACGTTCAAGGGCAACTCCGCGCCACCGGCAAGGTCAGTCGTGGTCGCATCGGTGTGGTCATTCAGGAAGTGACTCAGGAGCTTGCTGAATCCTTCGGCCTGGGCAAGGCGCAGGGTGCAGCGGTCAACGCTGTGGAGAAAGGCAGTCCGGCGGAGAAGGCGGGTATTGAGCCGGGAGATGTGATCCTCAAGTATGATGGCAAGATTGTGACCAGCTCGAGCGACCTACCGCGCGTTGTCGGCGCAACGCGACCAGGAACCAAAGTGTCTATTCAGGTCTGGCGAAAAGGGGTTACGAAAGATCTGAGCATCATTATCGGGGAAATTCCCGATGAGAAGCTTGCGAGCAAGAGCGGGAAAAGTGCCAAGCCGGCAGAGGTAACGGCGAATCGGCTAGGGCTGGTGGTCTCTGAATTGAGCGCAGAGCAAAAGCGTGAATTAAAAATCAATGGCGGTTTGGTCATTGAGGATATCCGAGGCAATGTGGCACGGGCGGATCTGCGACCTGGTGATATCATCCTGGCGCTCATCTCGCGTGGCGTGAGCAGTGAAGTCAAGAACGTTGATCAGTTCAACAAATTGCTGTCGCAGTTCGACAAGGCGGCAAATGTAACCCTGCTGGTGCGCCGTGGCGAGATGCAAACCTTTATTACCATCAAGGGGTTGTCTGATAAAAAAGGTGAGTAGAGTGGGAAAACTGACCCTGATGTCGCGTGGTTATTGCCATCTCTGCCACGACATGGAGGTGGCGCTTGCACCATTGGCTACGGAGTTCGGCATCGAGGTCGAGGTGCTGGACGTCGATGCCGACCCGGCACTTGAAGCGCTTTACGACGAATTGGTGCCGGTATTGCTGCATGACGGCAACGAACTCTGCCATTACTTCCTTGATACAGCCAAAGTCCGTGATTATTTGAGCAAAATCCGCTAAAATCCGCGCCTTCTGGCAAATCGAACAAAGGGTGCCCGCCGGCACCCTTTTTTTCAGGCGCGGCTTGGCCGCGACATAGCACACACATGCAACTGCAACACATCCGAAATTTCTCCATCATCGCCCATATCGATCACGGCAAATCAACGCTGGCAGACCGCATCATCCATCTTTGCGGCGGCTTGTCCGACCGGGAAATGGAAGCGCAAGTGCTTGACTCAATGGATATCGAGCGAGAGCGCGGCATCACCATCAAGGCACAGACAGCCGCGTTACAGTACAAATCGCGCAGCGGTGAAATCTATAACCTGAACCTGATCGATACACCGGGTCACGTAGACTTCTCGTACGAAGTCTCACGTTCGCTTTCTGCCTGCGAAGGCGCGCTGCTGGTCGTTGATGCTTCGCAAGGCGTTGAAGCACAGACAGTGGCCAACTGCTACACGGCGATAGAGCTTGGCGTCGACGTTCTGCCGGTACTGAACAAGATTGACCTTCCATCGGCCATGCCCGACAACGCGCGTCAGGAGATCGAGGACGTTATCGGCATTGATGCGTCGGAAGCCGTGCTGGCGTCAGCCAAGACCGGCCTGGGCGTTGAAGACATTCTTGAAGCGATCATTAAGCGCATCCCAGCGCCGGAGGGTGATCCGGATGCGCCTTTTAAAGCCTTGCTGGTCGATTCGTGGTTTGACAACTATGTTGGTGTGGTGATGCTGGTGCGTGTCTTCGATGGCACGCTGCGCCCGAAGGACAAAATTCGCCTGATGGCCGCCGGTTCAACACACTTGTGTGAGCAGGTCGGTGTGTTCACCCCGAAAGCCCTGCAACGCGATGCGTTGCGTGCCGGCGAGGTGGGTTTTATCATCTCCGGCATCAAGGAGCTGCAGGCCGCCAAGGTGGGCGACACAGTAACGTTGGCCGACCGACCGGCCGCTGAGGCGCTGCCGGGTTTCAAGGAAATCAAGTCGCAGGTTTTCGCCGGGCTTTACCCGGTCGAGTCAAACCAGTACGACTCCTTGCGCGAATCACTTGAGAAACTCAAGCTTAATGACGCCTCTTTGCACTACGAGCCGGAAGTTTCGCAGGCACTTGGTTTTGGCTTTCGCTGCGGATTTCTCGGTTTGCTGCACATGGAAATCGTGCAGGAACGGCTTGAGCGCGAGTTTGATCAGGATCTGATCACGACGGCACCGACCGTTGTCTACGAAGTGCTGATGCGCGATGGCAGTGTGATCCAGGTTGAAAACCCAGCGAAATTGCCGGAACAATCGAAAGTTGAGGAAATCCGCGAACCAATCATCACGATCACGGTTTTTGTTCCACAGGAATATCTCGGCAACGTCATTACGCTGTGCAATCAGAAGCGCGGTAGTCAGGTCGACATGACTTATCGCGGTCGTCAGGTGCAGCTGGTGTACGAGATGCCGATGGCCGAAGTGGTGATGGACTTCTTCGACAAGCTCAAATCTGTCTCGCGTGGCTACGCCTCACTGGACTACGAGTTCAAGGAATACCGGGCAGCCGATGTGGTCAAACTGGATATCCTGATCAACAGCGAAAAAGTGGATGCCTTGTCGGTCATTGTCCATCGCGCCAACGCGATCTACCGTGGTCGCGAGCTGGCATCAAAGATGCGCGAACTGATTCCGCGCCAGATGTATGACGTGGCTATTCAGGCCGCCATTGGTTCGAACATCATCTCGCGCGAAAACGTCAAAGCGATGCGCAAAGACGTGCTGGCCAAGTGTTACGGTGGCGACATCTCACGCAAGAAAAAATTGCTTGAAAAACAAAAAGCCGGCAAGAAGCGGATGAAACAAGTCGGCTCTGTCGAGATTCCGCAGGAAGCTTTCCTCGCTGTTCTGCGCATTGGCAAGTAACGGAGTGCTGAAGTGAATTTTGCCCTGATTCTGTTCATCCTGCTGCTCATCAGTGGTGCTATCTGGGCGACGGACGCCTTTATTCTGCGCAAGCGCCGTGCTGTGAACGCCAAGGATCCGTGGTGGGTTGAGTACGGGGCGAGTTTCTTTCCGGTAATTCTGGTTGTTTTTGTCCTGCGCTCATTCGTCGTTGAGCCGTTCAAGATACCATCGGGCTCGATGATTCCGACATTACTGGTCGGCGACTTCATTCTTGTTAACAAATATACCTACGGCATTCGCCTGCCGGTGATTAACAAGAAGGTCATCGACATCAATAGCCCGCAACGTGGTGATGTGATGGTTTTTCGCTACCCCGAAGACCCATCGCAAGACTATATCAAGCGTGTTGTTGGCATGCCTGGCGACAAGATTTCCTATCAAAACAAGCGCTTGGTAATTAATGGAAAATCGCTGGATGTGAAAAAAGTTGAAGACTATCTGCACCCTGAGCGTCTTTATTATTCGCAGCAATTTGTAGAAAAACTTGGAGAAATTGGGCACCGGGCACTTACTGATGAGGATGCGCCGAGTTTTATTCAGACTGCAGCGCACTTCCCAAATCGAGAGAATTGTCTCTACAATAACGCAGGCGTTATTTGCACAGTGCCGGCCGGCCACTATTTCATGATGGGCGATAACCGTGACAACAGTCGGGATAGCCGTGCCTGGGGCTTCGTTCCCGAAGAAAACATTGTCGGCAAAGCTTTCTTCATCTGGTTCAATTTCAATGATCCGATGAAGCGAATCGGCTCGTTCAGTTAAGGAGTTGTGTTATGAATCGTCAACGTGGTGTGGCACTTTCCGGATTACTGGTATGGGGTGTGATTATTGCCGTTGTCGCCTTGCTCGGGATGAAGGTTGGCCCCGAGTACCTCGAGTACTACAAGGTTATTAAAGCCTGCAAGACGATCGCCGGTGCTTCGTCGGGGCAAACGGTGGTTGATATCCGAAAGGCTTTCGATCGAACCGCTGATGTGGACAACATCAAGGTGCTGAAAGGTGTGGATCTGGATATTTCAAAAGACGGTGAAACTATTGTCGTTGGCTTTGCCTACGAGAGCCGTGTTCCGCTATTCCTTAATATCAGCTTGCTGATCGACTTCCAGGGATCCTCCTCAGGGCGTTAATAAGGCGAATGACCTATCGACGACTCGAGCAGGCGCTGGGCTATCAGTTTTCTGACGCTTCATTGCTGCTGACTGCGCTGACGCACCGCAGTCACAGCCTGCCGCATAACGAGCGACTCGAGTTTCTCGGTGATTCCATCCTAAACGGCGTCGTTGCGCGTCAATTGTTTGATCGTTTTCCGGAGCTTCCCGAGGGCGATCTTTCGCGTCTGCGAGCGAATCTCGTTCGTCAGGACAGCCTGCACCAACTGGCGTTGAAACTTTCGCTGGGGAATTTTCTGCGCCTCGGCGAGGGCGAGCTGAAGAGCGGCGGCAACCAGCGTCCATCAATCCTCGCCGATACGCTGGAGGCGCTGTTTGGCGCCGTCTGGCTGGATGCCGGCTACGACGCGGCGAGTGCCGTAATCGTACGTCTGTACAGCGACATGCTTGCAGCAATTGCACCGGGGCAGCCGATCAAGGACGCCAAGACGCGTCTGCAGGAGCACTTGCAGGGCCGCCGCCTGGCGCTGCCTAAATATGCGCTGACCGCTACTGAGGGCGAGGCGCATGCTCAGCATTTTAAAATTTCCTGCGCGATTGATGCATTGAATATTCGTACCGAGGGCAGTGGCGGCAGTCGACGCGCTGCCGAACAAATGGCCGCCGAGCGCGCGCTGGAAAGCTTGCAAAAATCATGAGTGAACTGAAATCAGGTTATGTCGCCATCGTCGGGCGTCCCAACGTCGGAAAATCGACCTTGCTCAACCGTTTGATCGGCCAAAAAGTCAGCATCGTCTCGCGCAAGGCCCAAACCACACGGCATCGCATCATGGGCATCCTCACCAATCCTGATGCCCAGTACGTTTTTGTCGACACGCCAGGCTTTCAGACAAAGCACACCAATGCCCTGAACCGAGCGATGAATCGTGGTGTCACGCAGGCGCTGGCCGACGTTGACGTCGTTCTTTTCGTTGTCGAGGCCGGTCGCTTTGATGACAAGGACAAGACCGTGATCAGGCTCCTGCCGTCCGATCGCCCGGTCATCATTGTGGTGAACAAGATTGATCAGCTCAAGGACAAAACCAAACTCCTGCCTTTTATGGCCGAACTGGCCAAAGAGCGCGATTTTGCCGCAATCATTCCGGTCAGTGCGGCAAAAGGCAAACAGCTCGACGACCTGCTGCGTGAAACGCGCAAGTACCTGCCGCACAGCGAACTTCTGTTCGGCGAAGACGAAATCACCGACAAGAGCGAGAAATTTCTTGCCGCCGAATACATCCGCGAAAAACTGTTTCGTCTGATTGGCGATGAACTGCCTTACGCGGCGACCGTCGAAATCGAAAAATTCGAAATGGATGGCGCGCTGCGCCGGATACACGCGGCCATCGTCGTCGATCGCGACGGACATAAAGCCATCATCATTGGCAGTGGTGGCGAAACACTGAAGCGTATTGCCTCGGAGGCGCGTCAGGACATGGAGCGCCTGTTTGACGGCAAGGTTTTTCTTGAAGTCTTCGTCAAGGTCAAGTCCGGCTGGGCCGACGATGAGCGTCTGCTCAAGAGCCTTGGCTACGAATAGCGGCTGACTCGGGCAAGGAAGCGGGGCGGTGACACTTCGGCACAAAGTCGACGGGCAGCCAGCGTTCGTGCTGCATGCTTACCCGTTTCGTGAAACCAGCCTCATCGTTGAAGTCTTTTCGCGCGATTTCGGTCGCGTCGCCTTGCTGGCACGGGGCGCGCGCCGCCCGCGTTCTGCCTTGCGCGGCTTGTTGCTGGGCTTTCAGCCGCTGGAACTGGGGTGGGCCGGCAAGGGCGAAGTGCAAACCCTGATGAAAGCCGAATGGCAGGGCGGACAGCCGCTTCTGTCCGGCAAAGCCTTGCTCTGCGGCTACTATCTCAACGAGCTTCTGATCAACCTGTTGCCACGGGAAGATGCCCACGAACGCCTCTTCTCGGTTTATGCTCAGACCCTGCGCCGCTTTGCCGACGGCAT
>JBIJCY010000424.1:0-2546 GCA_044344385.1 Rhodocyclaceae bacterium
GGTTGAAGAAATTCTCGGACGAGGGGTATTGCTACGACGCGGAGGTTTCAACTGAAAAGCACTGGGTGTTCCGCCGTAGATTATCGTCATAGCGTGATGAGTGGTCTATACTGAACCGAGTAACCAAGGAGAGATGATCATGCGTACCTTTTTCGCCCTTTTTGCTTTGCTTCTTCTCGCGGCCGCGCCGCTTGCACAGGCCCAGTATTACGGACAGCAACCGCAATACGGTCAGCAGCAACAACAGTATGGTCAACAGATGCCTCAGCAGGGCGGTGACCAGACGATTTTGTATAACATGAAGAAAAACCAGCCGCCCTCAGGCATGGTGATTGAGCAGGGCAATGCGGCACCTGGAATACCGATGAGTGGCGTGCAGCAGCAACAGCAGATAGCGCCGAATGCCCAGCGACGCGGGCCGACGACTTACTACAATGATCACAAAGGTCTGACCGTGATCAACGGCCCGAACGGCACGACCGTCTGCCGTGATATCTCAGGGCATACGGTGGTCTGTAATTAAAGTCTCAACAAGCCGCACGCTGCCTCGGCCGTAACAATCGCATACGGCGGCGGCTTGTGGCGGTGCCGGGCGAGTTTGAGCAACAGTTTGTCGCGCGTGATCAGTAGGTAGGCCTTGCAGCGCACGCCGAGGATCAGAAACTTCTGGTCGTCGGCATCGCGGCAGCGCGGCAGGACGTAGTTCTCTTCCCCTTCGGCGTCACAGACGCTGACAAATTTTAGGTAGTTTTCCATTAATGTTTGGCGTGCTGCCGTGTCCATTCCGAACTCCGGGTAGCCGGTAACGCGTGCCAGTTCGGCGATGCATTCGCTGTCGGTGAAGCACTGCAGTCGCCCGTCATTGATTGCTATTTGCAGTGGCAAGGTGTGGCGATTGGTAAAGTGCAGCATGTCCATGACGATGTTGGTATCGAGCACGAGGCGGCTGGGTGTTGTCATGTGTTTAACCGAGCCGAAGTTTTTTGGTGACCAGCTCAGCGATCGCCAGTGATGATGTCAGCCCCGGTGATTCAATGCCGAACAGATTGATCAGCCCGGCGATGCCGTGCGTTTCCGGCCCCTGAATCAGGAAGTCTGCAGCCGGATCATTCGGGCCGGAAATCTTTGGCCGGATGCCTGAATAGGCCGGTGCCAGCGCGCCGTCAGGCAAGCCCGGCCAGTAATGGCGAACTTCGGCGTAGAAAGCGTCGGCGCGTTGCGGCGCGACGCTGTAGTCAAATTCGTTCGGGGGATTTTGCCGGTTGTTTAGCCATTCCACATCCGGGCCAAAACGTGCCTGACCACCAAGGTCGAGTGTCAGATGAACGCCGAGGCCGCCGGGTTCGGGCAGCGGATAGATCAGCCGCGAAAATGGCGCGCGACCGGCGAGTGCGTAGTAGTTGCCTTTGGCGTAAAAGGCGGTGGGTAATTGTGCTGCGGGGAATCCGGCAAGCGATGCAGTAACCCGTACAGCAGAAAGACCCGCCGCGTTGATCATGATGCCGGCCTTTAGCGTCGTCACTTCGTTACCGCCGATTTTTAGCGCAAAGCCGTCGTCTTCAATCGCACCGTCGAGCAAGGGGCTGCACACCGCCAGCGTGGCACCGTGCCGCTCGGCGTCACCCAGCAGCGCCAGCATCAGGCCGTGGCTGTCGATGATGCCGGTCGACGGTGAGAGCAGGGCAGCGTTGCATTTGATTTCCGGTTCGAGTGCGCGCGCATCGGCAGCACTCAGTCGTTGCAGGTCGTCAACGCCGTTGATCTCGCCCTGCTGGCAAAGGGCGACCAGCCGGCTTTCCTGTGCTGCCGAGGTGGCGACAATCAGTTTGCCGCAACGCCGGTGGCTGACGCCGTGTGTGGCACAAAAATCGTAGAGCAGGTGTCGGCCAGCCACGCACAGCTCCGCTTTGAGCGAGCCGGCCGGATAGTAGAGCCCGGCGTGAATTACCTCGCTGTTGCGCGCACTCGTTTCGGTGCCGAAAGCCTCGTGCTGTTCGAGAATCACCGTATCAATGCCGCGCAGTGCCAAAGCCCGTGCGCAGGCCAGGCCAACGACGCCGGCACCAATGACGACTGCTCGGATTTGTTCCATGCTGCCCGACTCCGCTGGAAAGAATACATTGTAAACCGCTGGCTGGCAGGGCGGGCGGATGAGCGCTTGAGTTTTTGCTGGTTGGCCGATAATCTTCGAGTCATCCTGATCATTTGACCAAGAAAGTCTGACATGGACGCTCTGTTCGCTCCCGCCATCGGCTTGATGAACCGCCTGCGTTTCCCGAAAAAATTTGCCTTGCTCGGGCTGGTTGTGGTGGTCAATGTGGTGATTTTGCTCTACAGCCTGGTCAGTGTGCTCAATACGAGCGTCGACTATGCGCGGCGCGAGATGGACGGTATCAAGGCCATCATTCCGGTGATGAAACTGGTTCAGGCAACGCAACAGCATCGCGGTCTGTCGGTTAGCGTCATCAATGGCGCCGCCGATCTGGAAGAAAAGCGCAAGGCCAAGCAGGGTGAGGTGGCGGCACTGGTGGCACAGGTTGATGCGG
>JBIJCY010000425.1:0-2541 GCA_044344385.1 Rhodocyclaceae bacterium
GAGCAGGAAGCCGAGTTGAATGCGCAGGGCGACCTCTTGTCCGTCCAGCACCAGTTCGCCTGAAATGCCCGAGCGCTTGAAGCGCAGTACGTCGCCATCCCACGCGCTGCTCAGGTCGAATTCCTCCTTCAGTTCGGCGGCCATGTGTTCGGCGGCGGCGCGGGCATCGGCGGGCGTCTTGCCGTGTTTGCGACGGATCATGATTTCGCTCATGGGTTTGTCTTTCGTATCAGCCGACTTCGGCGCAGAGTGAACGGAATGCCGCATAGCGGCGTTTGGCAATTGCGCCGCTTTTGAGCGCGGCATGGACGGCACAGTCCGGTTCGCGATCATGGCGGCAGTTACGGAAGCGGCACTGGCCGCGCAATACCCGCAACTCGGGGAAGGCGTGTTCGATGGCGTCCGGTGTGAGGTGGCGCAAACCGAACTCCTGGAGGCCGGGCGAATCGATCAGCGCCGAGTCGGCGTCGAGGCGGTAGAGCGTGGCGTGCGTGGTGGTGTGCTTGCCCGAGTCGAGGGCTTCGGAAATTTCACGGGTGGGCGCGTTGGCGCCGGGAATCAGCGCATTGGTCAGCGTCGATTTGCCCATGCCGGATTGCCCGACGAGGACGCTGGTGTGGCCGGCGAGGTAGGGGCGCAGCGCGTCGGCATCGTTGTGTGCGCACAGACGCAGCACCGTGTAGCCGAGTTTTTCGTAAGGGGCGAGGGCGCTCGTCGCGTGCTCGATGCGTTCGGTGAGATCGCACTTGTTGAGAACGATCAGGGCTTTCATGTCCTGACATTCGGCGGCAACGATACAGCGGGTGATCAGCTCGTCGGAAAACGACGGTTCGGTGGCGACGACGATGACGATCTGCGTGACGTTGGCGGCGATCAGCTTCTGCTTGAATTCATTGGAGCGGTAGAGCAGCGTATCGCGCGGCTCTACCGAGTCGATGACGCCAACGGCATCGCCGCTACGCAGTACCTTGACGCGGTCGCCGCAGGCCAGGTCGCTTTTTTTGCCACGCGGGAAGCAGCGCAACGTTTCGTTTTCGCCAGACGCTGTTTTGCTATCGGTTAACTCAACCAGATATTGACGGCCGTGTGCGGCGACGATGGTGCCTTGCAGATTTTCTTGCAGTTCCACGCTCAACCGCCTTGCAGGCGCGCGATGCGCAGCGCAGCGGGCGGGTGCGAGTCGTAGAACAGTGAATGCAGCGGGTCCGGCGTCAGCGTTGCGGCGTTGTCTTCGTAGAGCTTGACCAGTGCGTGCACCAGATCATCGGCTGAGGCATGCGCTGCTGCGTAGCGGTCAGCTTCGAACTCGTCGCGGCGTGACAGCAGGCTGGAGAGCGGTGTGAGCAGAAAGGTGAATACCGGTACGGCGAGGAAGAACAGAATCAGCCCCAGTGCAGTGTTCTGCGCCGGGTTGCCCATCTGCACGCCAAGACCGTTGAAGAACCACGGGGCATCGATCAGTTGGCCGAGCACGGCGAGAAAACCGAGCGACATGGCAAAGAGCAGGACGATGCGTTTGATGACATGGCGATGTTTGAAGTGACCGAGTTCGTGTGCCAGTACCGCCTCTACCTCGACGGGCTGCAGGCGGCCGAGCAGCGTGTCGAAGAAGACGATGCGCTTGGTTTTGCCAAAGCCGGTGAAGTAGGCGTTGCCATGGCTGGAACGCTTCGAGCCATCCATTACAAAGAGTCCCGAGGTGGCAAAGCCGCAGCGCTCAAGCAGTGCTTCGATGCGCGTCTTCAGCGCGGCGTCTTCGAGCGGTGAAAACTTGTTGAAGATCGGCGCGATCCAGGTCGGGTAGACGAAGAGGATGAGCAGGTTGAAGCTGCACCAGAACAGCCATACATAGAGCCACCACAGGCTGCCCATCTGCGCCATCAGCCAGAGAATGGCGAGGATTACTGGTGTGCCGATGGCCGCGCCGAGGGCTGTTTGCTTGATCAGGTCGATGGCAAACAGTTTTGGGGTCATGCGGTTGAAGCCGAATTTCTCTTCGATAACGAACTGCCGATAGAGCGACAGCGGCAGATCGATGATACCGGAGACCACCATGACGCTGAAGATCAGCGCGACGCCGTAGCTCAAACCATCGAGTCGCGGGCTCCAGAAATCATGCAGTGCCTGCAGGCCGCCGCCAAAGGTGAAAGCAAGCAACACGGCGACTTCAACGGCCAGCGCCAGGCGTCCGAAGCGGGTGCGTGTGACGGTGTAATCCGCCGCTTTCTGATGTGCCGCCAGTTCAAGCCGGTCGGCAAATTGCGCCGGGACGGCGGCGCGATGCGCCAACACGTGGGCGATCTGACGTTGGGACAACCACAGGCGGAGCGCAACCATCAGCGCAAGGGCGAGGAGAAAGGCGAGAGAGAAAGTATTGGTCATGCAGTTCTGCGGAATGCTGTGAGAAAATGGCGGATTGACAAGCTCGGACGGATTATATGGCACAGGATGCAAATTACCTCGTTTGGCTGGACATGGAAATGACCGGCCTCGAACCCGAGCGCGAGCGCATCATCGAACTGGCGATGATTGTCACCGACA
>JBIJCY010000102.1:0-9365 GCA_044344385.1 Rhodocyclaceae bacterium
GCGCCTTCCCGCTACTCGCCGGCATGGTTGCCACCGATGACCCGAACGTCGCCTTCAAGGATGCAGACGTCTGCCTGCTGGTTGGCGCCCGTCCGCGCAGCAAGGGCATGGAACGTGCCGACCTGCTAACCGCCAACGGTGCCATCTTCACCGTTCAGGGCAAAGCCATCGCAGAAAACGCCAAAGAAAACGTCAAAGTACTGGTCGTTGGCAACCCCTGCAACACCAACGCCTACATCGCCCGCGCTGCGGCCATCAAGGTCGGCCGCACCAACCCGAAGAACTACCACGGCATGCTGCGCCTTGACCACAACCGCGCCCTGTCGCAACTCGCCGGCAAGATCGGTCGCCCGGTCGCCAGCCTGAAAAAGCTTGTCGTCTGGGGCAACCACAGCCCGACGATGTACGCCGACTATCGCAACGTCACCTCCAACGGTGATAGCGTCAAGACACTGATCAACGACGCAGCATGGAACAACGACGTCTTCCTGCCGACCGTCGGCAAGCGCGGCGCGGCGATCATCGAAGCGCGCGGCCTGTCCTCGGCTGCTTCGGCCGCCAACGCCGCCATCGATCACATCCGTGACTGGGCGCTCGGCTCCGACGAATGGGTCACCCTCGGCGTTCCGTCCGACGGCTCCTACGGCATCCCGGAAGGCATCGTCTTCGGCTTCCCGTGCGAGTGCAAGGGCGGCGAGTTCAAGATCATTCAAGGCCTGGAAATCGACGAGTACTCACGTGAGAAGATCAACCTCACGCTGAAGGAACTGACCGATGAAGCAGAAGCCGTGAAGAGCATGCTCTAAACGGAAATCACTTCCATCAAAAAGGCCGCAGCTTGTCTGCGGCCTTTTTATTTGTCACGGTAAAATACGCCTATTCAAATCATCGGCGGAGCTGCCCCCATGCGTCACCCCAGCCAGGTTCTGTTTGCGGGCGAAAAGCCTTTTCCCGTTCTGCCCGTCGCCGACCATTATGCCGGCGCCGAAAAGCTGATGAAAAAAGCGCTGCAGTTACAGAATGAACTGGGGCCGATCTTCGACATCACCTGCGACTGCGAAGACGGCGCGCCTGCCGGTGCCGAGCGCGCACACGCCGAAATGGCGGCTGCCGTTATCATGAGCGAAGACAACCGCCATCAACGCACCGGCGCGCGCATCCATGACATCACGCACCCGCACTGGCAACAGGATATCGATATTCTGGTTAGCGGCGCAGGCAGCCGCCTGCCCTTCCTCACCCTGCCCAAGCCGCGCGGCGTTGAGGATGTCCGTATCCAGCTCGGCGCGCTACGCCATGCCGAAGCGGCCGCTCGTCTCGGCCGGAAAATCCCGGTGCATGTACTGATTGAAACGCACGGCGCGTTGCGCGAAGTGTGGGAGATTGCCGCCTTGCCCGGCGTCGAATCGCTTGATTTCGGTCTAATGGATTTTGTCAGCGGTTATCATGGCGCGATCCCCGGATCGGCGATGAAAAGCCCGGGGCAATTTGAACACCCGCTGGTTGCCCGCGCCAAATGTGAAATATCGGCTGCTGCACTGGCCAACGGCGTCGTGCCGTCGCACAACGTCACCACCGAATTGAAGGATCTCGACGTCATCCGCGACGACGCACGGCGCGCCCGCAATGAATTTGGCTACCTGCGCATGTGGAGCATCCACCCCAATCAGATCGTGCCAATCGTCGAAGCCATGCGTCCGGATTTTTCCGAAGTCGAGTCGGCAAGTGCCATCCTGAGCGCTGCACAGGACAGAGACTGGGGGCCGATCCAGCATGACGGAAGATTGCACGACCGAGCGTCATATCGCTATTACTGGGAACTACTGGCGCGTGCTCATGCCACAGGGATGACGCTGCCTGCCGACGCGCTGGCGCGATTTTTTCGATGAAAACACTGACCAAAACCCTGCTGAATTTTCGTGATGAGCGGAACTGGGCACAATTTCATACGCTGCGCAACCTGATCGTTTCGCTCAATCTGGAAGCTGCGGAGCTGCTGGAACTGACGCAGTGGAAGAGCGATGCAGAGATGGCCGCACTATCTAACGACCCGGCTGCGCATGAAGCACTGAGCGATGAGTGCGCCGATATTTTTCTGTACTTGTTGCTGATCGCCGACAACGCCGGAATCGATCTCGAAACGGCCGCACGCAACAAACTGGCAAAAAATGCCGCCAAGTATCCGGTAGAGAAAAGCTACGGATCAAGCCGCAAATACACGCAGCTCAACAAAAACGACGAAGACTGATCCGTCTTCGCGAACTCAGGACTCTTCCTGCTCCAGCGTGAAACCGGCGCCGGCATCGAGCCCGAGCACTTCAACCAGGAACGGCATCACCTCCTGCAAAGTCGCATGCAAGGTCCATGGCGGATTGAGGATGAACATGCCGCTGCCGTGCATGCCAAAACCATCCTTGGCCGGCGTATTGACGCGCAGCGCCACGTGCAGCCAGCTTTTGGCCGGCAGTTTCTTCAGGCGCGGCGGCAATTCGTGGGCGTCGAGGCGGGTGAGTTGCGGGTACCACAGGGCATAGGTGCCGCCCGGAAAACGTGTTAGCGCCTCTTTTAGCGAATGAAAAACCTGCTCGTAATCCTGCTTATCCTCGTACGACGGATCGATCAGAACAAGCGCCCGACGCGGCGGTGGCGGCAACAGCGCCTTGATTCCGGCAAAGCCGTCGGTCGGCTCGATGATGACCTGTTTGCCCGCGTCGTGAAAATTCTCCTGCAACAGACGCGCATCCCGGCTGTGCAGTTCGAACAGGCGCAGACGATCCTGCTCGCGCATTGTCCATAACGCAAAATAAGGAGACCCGGGATAAGCGCGCAACTGGCGATCCGGATTGATCCGGCGAACCAGCGCCACGTACTCGGCCAGAGACGCCGGCAGATCATTGCGCGCCCACAGGCGACCAATACCGTTCTTGTATTCGGAAAGCTTCGCCGCGTAGCCCGAATCCAGCGCGTAGCAACCGGCACCGGCGTGCGTGTCGACATACCAGAACGGCTTGTCCTTCTGAGCAAGATAATTGGTCAGTTGAACGAGAACGAGGTGTTTGAGAACATCGGCGTGATTGCCGGCGTGGAAAGCGTGACGATAACTGAGCATGTACGAAGGCTGCCTGCAATTTTTCCAGCGAATATAACGACAGCAATGACGACAACAAGCCTGTCAAGCAAACGCGCAAGCCACCAAGCGAGAAGCGAAAAACGCTATCGGAAAGAAAACCTGCAGGCAGAAATCAGCTTGTCGTGCCCGCCGGATTTGCGTCAGCGGACGCTACACCGTCGGTAGAAGTCGCACCGTCTTCAGCCGCCTTCTCCGCCAGCTTGCGCTGTCGCTTTTCTTCCAGCTTCTCTTCCTGCTTTCTCTTCTTTTCCAGATCTCTCTGGCGTTTTTCGAACGAGTAATTTGGTTTTGCCAAGACAATATCCCTGATCGGCGTATTTGCCGAATGAAGCGTTACAAAACAAACAAAAGCGCCACCTCACGCACCGCCGATGCAATACAGCAGCGATGTCAAAAACCAGCGCTCGAAAATCAATCAGTAGCGATTGCCACCACCACCGCCACCACCTGAGCCGCCACGGCCGCCGGTACCATACGGACCACGTACGCCACCACCGCCACCGCCGCCAGGGCCGCGGCGCGGACCACCCGCACCACCACCGCCGCTACGTCCCTCTTGCGGACGCGCCTCATTGACCGTCAATGCACGGCCATCAATGCTGTTTCCGTTGAGTGCCGCAATCGCCGCCTCAGCCTCCTGATCGGAGCTCATCTCGACAAAACCGAAGCCCTTCGAGCGCTGCGTTTCGCGATCGGTGATCACCTGAGCTGAAGTCACCGTACCGTGCGCGGCAAACATTTGCTCCAGATCGCTCTTGCTGATGTCGTAGCTTAGATTGCCGACGTATAGCTTCTTGGCCAATTGAGAGGCTCCCGAAAAGAAACATTGAGAAGACTGCTCTGGAACAATAGCAAGGCTGGCACCCGGAGTCGAATCATTTCGACGCCCCGAGCGCGCAAGGGCAAAAGCTACTCCGGCAAAGCGATCTTGTTGTCAGTGCTGAACTGGTAATCGCGGAAGATGTGCTCGGCGCTCAGCAAGCGATAGCTGCCATCCTCCAGCTTGCGCGTCGTATCTTTCAGGCGATAGGTGTAATGACCGCAAGTCCACAACTTGAAATTTCGCATCTGGGTGCAAAGACAGGTTTTGTCCTTTACCGAAAGGTTTTTTTCACCCGGATGAGCGGCCACTTCACGGTTGTAGGCGTCGATATAGGAACATTTACCGGCACTGTCGAGCAGGTAGCCGTAGGCCTCACAATTCGGACGAATGCCGTCGCCGATCGCCGGACTGTTGGTCAACATACGCATCGGGTAGCCGGTCGGCGAAATCTGGTTAACCTCAATCGTATCTTCACTGGCCTTGAAATACTCCTGCTGCACGTCTTCCGGCAGGCCGCACTCCGCGGCCACAGTAAAGCGGGTTGCTACCTGCACAGCAGCCGCGCCGTTTTCAAGATAAGCGACGGCATCGCTGCCGGTAAAGATGCCGCCGGCCGGAATCAAAGGAATATCCAGCTTTTCAGCGTGCATGAATGCCGAGATTTCAGCGACGATGGTCGCCAGATCATAAGCTGCCCAGTCCATGCCAAAACCCAGATGGCCGCCAGCCAGCGGCCCTTCAATCACAATGTAATCAGGCAGGCGATTGGTACGCGCCGTCTTGCGCAAGAACAGCTGCAAGGCACGCAAGGACGAAACGATGATGCCAAGCTTGGCATCACGAAAACGCGGATGATCCTCGATCAAGGCAAAAGAACCCAGGTGCAACCCGGCCGCCAGCGTAATGCCGTCGATCCCGGAATCAAGCGCTGCCCGCATGCGAACGCGCAAGGTTTCCTTGGGCGCATTCATCGTCAACTTTTCCATGCAGTTGACGAAAACCATCCCGTCACCGCGCTTTGCCTCCATCGTCTTACCGACATGCAGCTTGGTCGCTTCAGCGAGTTCGCCGAGATCAAACTGGACAACTGACTTGTCTGTATTGGCGACGTTGAACTTGTATTGCTTGAGTTTGTTCTTGACGAACTTGGTATTGAAACGCCGGTCTGCCACTGTCTTCACCATGGCGTCGGAAATGTGACCTACGCCACCGAGCCGGGCCGCTTCGAGCGCCAGTTCGGCCGTCGAAATATCCACCCCCATGCCGCCGATCATGATCGGCACCAGTTCCTGCTTACCAAACTTCAGACGGAAATCATCAACACGCTTCATCAGTGCCCTTCCACACACACGGCGGCAACCCCCACGCAACGGCAGGGAATAACAAACCTCTCAAGGGCGCTATTATCGCTCAACATGGCCCACTATGGCGCACCTCTTCGCACGAAGTTTTGCTGGACACACTGCCACAGCAGGAGTTCCGCCCGTGGCGGGAAAGACAAAAAGATAAGACTGACGTGTATTATCAGCGGCTGAGCCACTTGAACCGGAAGCCCGCTATGTCCGACTGCAACGATCATTCTCAGCAAGCAACAGCGGGCATCGGCATCCCCCGCCAGAACGCCTTCGACCCCGCCGCTTTCGAGCGCGCGATCAGCGATTTGCTCAACGCCTGCGGCATCGCGCCGGATGCAGCACACATGGGACGAACCGCACAACGCGTACGCGAACTCTGGCAGCGTCGCCTGCTTGGCGGCTATGACCTCGACCCGGCCGAAGCACTTGGCGAGGGCTTCGATGACCGCCGCACCGACATGGTCGTGATCCGCGGCATCGCCGTGCATGGGGTGTGCCCGCACCATCTGGTTCCGTTTCGAGGGGTGGCCCACGTCGCCTACCTGCCCGGCGGCAAATTGCACGGATTTGGCCGCATTGCGCGCCTCGTCGATTCGATCGGCCACCGCTTCACCTATCAGGAATGGATGACACGCGACATCGCCGAAGCATTGATGCAACACGGCATGGCACGCGGCGCGGCCTGCGTGGTCGAGGCCGAGCAACTCTGCCTGCTGCTTGGCGAGGATCGACGCGGTGACGAAAGGGTGATCACCCAGTCCTTTACCGGCGCTTTTGAAACCTCGGATCAGCTACGCAACGAATTCCTGCGCGCTATCGGCTGACAGCGCAAACTAGGCACCAATCAGCGTCAGCACCAACGGCGTACTCAGTGCGGCCAGGCCCGTCGATAAAACCAGACTGCTCGCCACCGGGCCTTCGAGCGACTCAAACTGCCGCGACATCAAATAAACATTGGCGCCAACGGCCGTTGAGGCAAGCAGTACAACCACCTGCGTTTCCATCGGCGGCAAACCGAGCAGACGCGCCAGTAGCCAGACGACCAGCGGCTGCACGATCAGTTTCACGGCGCTGATCGCCACGCTGATTTTCCAACCTGCACGCACGCCGTATTCGGACAGCCCCATCCCCAATGCGATTAGCGCCATCGGCGCCGCCGCCTGGCCGGCCATGGCCAGCGGCGCATCGATGAAAGCCGGCAAAGTTAAGCCGCTCAGCCCGAACAGGGTGCCGGAGAGGATACCGGCAACGATCGGGTTGGTCAGCACACCACGCGCCATCTTGGCAAAACCGTGCAGCGAAAAGCTACCGTGCCGTGCCCACTCGACCGAAACGGTGACCAGCGTCCACAGAATCAGCGCGTTGAACACCAGCACCAGCGCTACTGCCGGCACGGCGGCATCGCCCAGCGCGACCTTGGCGAGCGGCAGACCGAGCAACACGTTGTTGGAAAACACGCCGCCCAGCGCAAACACCGACTGCGCGACGCCATCGAGCGCAAAGAGCTTCCAGGCAACCAGTCGTCCAATCAAAAACACGATCAGACAGCCGCCAAAAAACGCCATCAACAGACGTGCATCGACAGGCGGCAGCTTTGACAGGTCGCTCATCATACGAAACAGCATGGCAGGCAGCGCGACCGAGAAAACGAAGCGCGAAAGATTCTCGGACATCGACTTCGGCCAGCCGCTCCAGCGCATCATCAGGTAGCCGGCAAAGACCAGAACAAAAAGCGGCGACGCCAGCGCGACATGATTGAAAAAAGTATTCACCGGCGAAACGCTGCAGGATCAATCTTCAAACTTCGGCAGCCGTTTTTCGCGCATCGCGCTCATCGACTCGTTGAGATCGGCCGACATCAGCATCGCTGCATTCCATGTGGCGATGTAGTTGAGACCATCGACCACCGAATGATCGCGCCCGTAATTGAGCATTTCCTTTGTCCCACGGATGGCCAGCGGCGATTTGGCCGCGATAGACTGCGCCAGCTGACGAACGCCTTCAACAAGCGCTTCCGGCGTGTCGAACACGCGATTGACGAGGCCGATACGTTGCGCCTCATCCGCCTCGACGTTACGACCGGTGTAGGCCAACTCGCGCACGACGCCGTCCGGCACCAGACGCGGCAGGCGCTGCAGCGTACCGACATCGGCCGTCATGCCGACATCGATCTCGCGTACCGAAAACTGCGCCCCGTTCGCCGCGTAGCGCATATCGCAACAAGTCACCAGATCAACCGCACCGCCAATACAAGCGCCGTGGATCGCCGCCAGCACCGGCTTGCGACAGCGCTCGATACTCGACAAGCAATCCTGCAGATCGAGAATCAGCCGGCGCAGCGCTTCGCGGCTACGCGCCGGGTCCTTGTTGGCAACGGCTTCAGCCACACCGCCGAGCATCGCCAAATCAATGCCGGCGCAGAAGTTTTTGCCGGCTCCGCTGAGAATGACCACCCGTACGGCCGGCGTCGCATCGGCCCAATTGAAGGCGGTGCGCAATTCCTGCCACATCGCCTCGTTCATGGCGTTGGAGCGCTCGGTGCGATTCAGACGGATGTCGGCAATGCCATCCTTAAAATCAATGGCAATCGTACTCAGTTGCGGTAAAGAAATACTCAATTCAATCTCCTGAAAATTATTCCGGCAAGCCATTCAGAAAGTAAAGACTCTCCAGCGTTGGCCCGGGCTTATCCACAGCACTGAACCAGCGATCATAAACTGCGTAAATTTCGCGCGTGCGAAACAGGCGGGCCAGTTCGCGATTCACGGCCAGACGAAAATCATGGTCGTCGCGGCGCAACATCAGCGCATAAGGCTCATACGAGAAAAACTCGTTGGCCAGACGGAATGCACTGCTGTTGCCCGAACCAAGCGCAATGCCCACCAGCAACGCGCGATCTGAGGCATAAGCATCGACCGCGCCCTGCGCCAGCGCCCCCATTCCCTCCGCATGATCCTTCACCAACACCACTTCAGCCGCCACGTTAGCGCGCTTGAGTGCCTCGGTAATCGTACGTTGCGTGGTGGTGCCCGTTGCCACCGCCAGTTTCTTGCCGGTCAAATCACCAAAGCTCTTGATAGCCGAGTCGGCTCGGGTCATGTAGCTGCCGCCATCGGCAAAGATCATCAAACTGAAATCGACGTCCTTCATGCGCGAAAGCGACGCCGTCGTCGAACCGCATTCGAGATCGATTTCACGCGCCTTCAGCTTGTCCATCCGATTGGCCGGATTCACCGGCACCCAGCGAATCTTCAGATCGGCAAGCTTGAGCTGCTGACCAATCGCCGCAGCAACTTTCGAGCACAGCTCGACCGAATAACCCGCCGGCTGACGATCATTGCCGACGTACGAAAATGGCACGGAAGCCTCGCGATAACCCAGCGAAATCGAACCGGAAGCCTTGATGCGATCAAGCGTTCCCTTGGCCTGAACGGCGGCGGGCAGCGATAGTGCCAGAGAAAAAGCGGCGAGCGGAAGCAACCGGCGAAGCAGAGTCATCTTGAACCTCATGAAAAAACGTTGGCACACGAAAGACACAACCATGCCATATCCATCGCTCAATGACAATTTACGCGCAGCTATCTACACTGTCGGGCTGGCCCACGCTTCACCTGCCGAGACAAGCATGAACAACACGCGCTCCCCCAGCCATGACGAAGCGATCGCAGCCACCGGCAAATGGCTTGAACGCGCCGTGATCGGCCTCAACCTGTGCCCTTTCGCGAAAAGCGTACAAGTAAAAAAACAGGTGCGCTACGTGGTCAGCGATGCCACCGACAGCGATACCCTGCTCACCGATCTCGAACGGGAACTGGCCTATCTGGCGACCGTATCGCCCGCAGAGACCGACACCACGCTGCTCATCCACCCCTATGTACTGGAAGACTTCGACGACTTTACCGACTTCCTCGACCTCGTCGATGTCGTGGTGCGCACGCAGGGACTCGCCGGCACCCTGCAGGTCGCCAACTTTCACCCCGACTACTGTTTCTCGGACGCCGAGCCCGACGACATTGGCAACCACACCAACCGTTCGCCCTACCCGACCCTGCACCTG